>QGSR01000147.1 GCA_003387805.1 Bacillota bacterium
TGCCCGTGATGTCGAAGGTGCGCAGCTGCCCGCCCCGGACCTCCCGCGCCTCGCACGTCAGCCCTTCGCCGTCGACGATGCCCTCCCGGCGCGGTTCCCGCACGTCCCCCAGCGGCGTGGGCTCGCCGTCAATGCGCTCCACCAGCAGGGACGACCCGGCCCGACCGTTGCCCCGCCGCCGGCTTTCCCGGCCCGAGGGCGGCGCGACGGGAATGCCGTTGGCGGCCCGCTCGAGGATGAAGTTCATGTACTGGTCTTCGTCCAGCTCCTCGGGGGGCGGCCGCCCACCGGGGGCCGGCTCTCCTCGGGCCGGCCCCCCCCCCGCGGCCCCCCGGCCCGCCGCGGGCCCGCCCGCGGGCGCGGGCGCCGCCGGGCCCTCCCGGGCGGGCGCCGCCACGTCCGGTTCCGACCCTTGGGCCTGCCGCTCAAAGACGAAGGTCACCCGGTCCACGCCGGTGACGGACTGCAGCAGCCGCTCCTCCAGCTTCCGCAGCGTCTCGTCCGGGACGGGCCGCGGACCGGACAGCACCACACGCCACGCCCGGCGGACCGTGTCCACCTCCACCCGCTGCAGCGCCGCCGCGCGCACCGCGGCGGCTTCGTCCTCGGACAGGCGCGGCAGCACTTTGCCCAGCGCGTCGGCCTCTTCCGGCTGAATGATGTATACGCTCATTGGTGCACCTCGTTGTCGGGTCAATGACGGGTGCGGCCGCAGCGCAAAGGCCGCGTCAGCGGTACGACCGCAGGATTTCCCAGTACATCTGCACGCGGGCCCGGAAACCTTTCCACAGGCCGGCCTTTTCTTCCTTCATGACGTGGGCCAGGCCCGGCAGGCTGACCCGGGCCACCTTCAGGCCTTGCTTGTCCGCGTAGCGGGAGAGGGCCGCCTCCACGCCGAAGCCGGCCTGTTCCAGGTCCGGAACCTGTTCGAGCACGTCGCGGCGCACCGCCCGCTGCCCCGTCAAGAACGGGGCCAGCTTCTGGGCGATGTCCGTCAGAGGCCGCCCGTCGGCGAACACGCCGATGGTCATGTCCGCCCGGCCCGCGGCCACGGGCTCCACCAGGGAGTAAATGTGGCCGGCGCGCAAGCCGATCAAGTCCGCGTCCAAAAACAAGATCACGTCCGCGTCGGTATGCTGCACGCCGGCCATCATCGCGCCGCCTTTGCCCACGTTTTCGGGCAGTTCCACCACGTTCACGCCGTAGCGGCGGGCCACGGCCGCGGTGTCGTCGCGGCAGCCGTCGCAGACGACAATGACCTCGTCCACGTGGACGCTGCGCACGACCCGGCTCAGCACGCGCCCGATGTGGGCCGCTTCGTTGAACGCCGGTATGACGGCGGCGATTTTCATGTTCTTTCTCTCCCGTCCCGGGCCCTCACGCGGACAGCGCCGCTCTCACCTGCTCCCGGACGAAAGCGGCGGCCTCCTCGACGGGCACCCGCTCCTGCAGGCTCCCGTCGCGGCTGGTCACCTCCACGGCGTCTTCGGCCAGAGCCCGCGGCCCGATGGTGATCCGCCACGGGAACCCGATCAAGTCCGCGTCGTTGAACTTGACGCCCGCCCTCTCCAGACGGTCGTCCAGCACCACTTCCACGCCCGCGGCCGAAAGCTCCTCGTACAGGCGCTCGGCCACTTGCCGCTGGCGCTGGTCCTCGTAGTTCACGGGCACCACGATGACGTGGTAGGGCGCCACCGACGCCGGCCAGCGGATGCCGCGCTCGTCGTGGTGCTGCTCGATGATGGCGGCCATCGTCCGGCCGATGCCGATGCCGTAGCTCCCCATGACAATAGGTTTGGCTTTTCCGTCCTCGTCCAAATACGTCGCGCCCAAGGCCTCCGAGTACCGGGTGCCCAGCTTGAACACGTGGCCCACTTCGATGCCCCGGGCCGCCGCGACGGGCGCCCCGCAGCGGACGCACGCGTCGCCCGCCTGGACGGTGCGGATGTCCGCAATGTCGTCGGCCTGCCAGTCCCGGCCCGGCTGCACGTGGATCAGGTGCGCGTCGGCCGCGTTGGCGCCGGCCACCGCGTCCGCCACGGCCCACGCCCACGGATCCGCGACGATGCGCACGCCTTTCAGGCCCACGGGGCCGGAGAAGCCCACCGGCGCGCCGGTCACGCTCTGGATGCGCTCGGCCGAAGCCATCTCCAGCGTCTTGGCGCCCAAGATCCGCTTCAGCTTCACTTCGTTCAGCTCGTGGTCGCCCCGCACCACCGCCGCGACGGGCTGGCCGTCGGCTTCATAAAGGAGCGTCTTCAAGAGTCGGGCCGGCTCCACGCCCAGAAGCCGCGCCACCTCGTCGATGGTGCGGGCGCCCGGCGTCGCCACCTGCTCCGCGGGCGGCGTCTCCGCCCGGGCCGCCGGCGCCGGCGGCGGGGCGCTCTCGGCCTTCTCGGTGTTGGCCGCGTAGTCGCACGCGGTGCAGTACACCACTTCGTCTTCGCCCGCGTCGGCCAGCACCATGAATTCGTGGTTGGCCGTGCCGCCGATCTCGCCGGGATCCGCCTCCACGGCACGCGTCGTCAGGCCGCAGCGGGCGAAAATGCGCTCGTACGCCTCGTACATGTAGCGGTAGCTGACGTCGAGGCCTTCCTCGTCGCGGTCAAAAGAATACAAGTCCTTCATGATGAACTCGCGCCCGCGCATGAGGCCGAACCGGGGCCGCGGTTCGTCGCGGTACTTGTTGGCGATCTGGTACAGCCGCAGCGGCAGCTGCCGGTACGACCGGACTTCGGCCCGCATCAGCGCGGTGATGAGCTCCTCGTGGGTCGGGCCGAGGCAGAAGTCACGGCCGTGGCGATCCTTCAGCCGGAACATGTAGTCGCCGTATTCGTCCCACCGACCCGTCTCCTGCCAAAGCTCCGCGGGCTGGACCACGGGCATGAGCATTTCCTGGCCGCCCTTGGCGTCCATCTCCTCGCGCACGATCTGCTCGATTTTGCGCAGCACCCGCCACGCGAGGGGCAAGTACGTGTAAATGCCGGCCGCCGCCCGCCGGATGAAACCGGCCCGGAGCATCAGCTGATGGCTGATGACTTCCGCCTCGCTCGGCGTCTCCCGCAAAGTCGGCGCCCACAGCTGCGACATGCGCATGGGTCAACCTCCCTATTTCCCCGCTGTGCACGGCCTGACCCGCCGCGGCCCGCGGCGTCAGTGGCCGAACAGCCGCGACAAATCCAGGTAAAATACCACGGCCATCAGCATGAGCAGAAGCGTCATGCCGACGAACTGCGCCATCCCCTGCTGCTCGGGCTTCAGGGGCCGGCCCCGCACGGCCTCGATGACCAAAAACAGCAGCCAGCCGCCGTCCAAGACCGGCACGGGCAGCAGGTTGATCAGCGCCAGGTTGACGTTGAGCACCGCGGCAAACAGGAGCAAATAGCCCACGCCCATGCGGGCCGTCTCGCCCACGCCCCTGAAAATGCCGATGGGCCCGGTGACGCTCTCCCGCAGTTCCGCGCCGGGCGTCTGTCCCGTAATGGTCCGGCCCAGCCAGCTGATGAGCTCCCACGTCCACTGCACCACGT
Source organism: Bacillota bacterium (assembly GCA_003387805.1). Classification (GTDB taxonomy): domain Bacteria; phylum Bacillota; class Limnochordia; order Limnochordales; family ZCTH02-B6; genus CALJUZ01. Next base: position 3,531 of record QGSR01000147.1, read on the forward strand.
CCGACGCGGCCTGCGCCGCCGCCGCCCCGAAGGGCAGGCGCTCCTTGCCGGCCATGCCGCCGGCGATGACGGTGACGCCGATGAGCACCCGCTGGGCTTCCTCATTGTAGCGGGCCTCCACGGGGAAGAGGAGCCGGCGGCCGTCCCGCTCCACCTCCACCACGACCTCCCGGTCCGGATACTGCTGCAGCACGGCGCTGAGCTCGGCCAGGTTCGACACTCTCTGTCCCTCGACCGAAATGATCGCGTCCCCGGGCTGAATGCCCGCCGCGGCCGCGGGCCCGTCGGGCAGCACGTCCGTCACCGCAAAGGGCACGGCCACGGCCCAGTGGAAAAGGAAGAGCAGCACGAAGGCCAGCACGAAGTTGGCCAGAGGGCCGGCCGCGATGGTGGCCATGCGCTGGCCGATGGTCTTGTTCTGGAAAGAACGCTCGTCGTCCTCGGCCACTTCCTCCTCCGGGTCCACCGCGGCGTCCATGCCCGCCAGCTTCACGAACCCGCCCAAAGGAAAGATTCGGATAGAGTAGACCGTCTCGCCCCGCTTCCATTGGACCAGGGCCCGGCCGAAGCCGAGGGCGAACTCGTGCACCTTGATGCCGACGCGACGCGCCACCAGAAAGTGGCCCAGCTCGTGGAAAAACACGATGGTGCCGAACACGGCCACAAAGGGCACGACCCACGTAATCAGCCAATCCCAAAGCACCAGCGGAGTCATAAGAATGCTCCCTTCGTCACAAGGCCGCCGCGGAGCTGAGGCTCCGCACGGCCCGCCGGGCCCATCCGTCCGCCGCCAGGATGTTGTCCAGGTCCGCGGCCTGCGGAACGTGGTCCGCCAGCACCCGTTCAACCATGCGCGGGATGTCGGCAAACCCGATGCGCCCCGCCAAAAACAGCTCCACGGCCACCTCGTTGGCCGCGTTCAGCACCGCGGGCGCCGTGCCGCCCCGCCGCAGCGCCTCGTAGGCCAAATCCAGGGCCGGGAAGCGGTCGCGATCGGGCGGCTCGAACGTCAGCCGGCCCACCTCCGACAAAGACAGCCGCTGCACGGGCGCTTCACCCCGACGGGGGTACAGCAGCGCGTACTGGATGGGGATGCGCATGTCCGTAGGCCCCAAATGGGCCAGGATGGAGCCGTCCGCGAACTCCACGCACGAGTGGACGATGCTCTGCGGGTGCACCACCACGTCGATGCGCTCCGCCTCCACGTCAAACAGCCAGCGGGCTTCGATGACCTCGAGCCCTTTGTTCATCAGCGTGGCCGAGTCGACGGTCACCTTGGCGCCCATGCTCCACGTTGGATGCCGCAGCGCCTGCTCCGGAGTCACCGAAGCCAGCTCTTCCTTGGGCGTGGTGCGGAAGGGCCCGCCCGACGCGGTCAAAACCAGCCGGTGCACGGCGCTCATCCGCTCGCCCTGCAGACACTGGAAAATCGCGTTGTGTTCGCTGTCCACGGGCAAAATGCGGGCGCCGGCCCGGCGGGCCGTCTCCATGACCAGCTGGCCGCCGGCCACCAGCACTTCTTTGGTCGCCAGGGCCACGTCCTTGCCGGCCCGCAGCGCGGCCAGCGTGGGGATGAGGGCCTCCGCGCCCACCATGGCCATGACAACCAGATCGACGTGGTCGGCGGTCACCAAATCCACCAGGGCCGACCGGCCCGCCGCCGCCGTCAGGCCCGGCCCGGGCCCGTCACCGCCGGCGCGCAAAGCGTCGTTGACCTGTTCCGCCGCGTCCTCGTCGGCCATGACGATGCGGCGCACCGTACGCCGCAGCCAAGGGCTGGACGCCAGCGTCTCGATGACGGGGGCCGCCCGGCGGCCGGCCGCGAGCCCTACCACCGCCAGCTCGTCCCGAAAACGGCGGGCCCCCGCCCCCGCCCGGCGGCCC
>QGSR01000444.1 GCA_003387805.1 Bacillota bacterium
GGCCAGCGGGTTTCGGGGGGAAAAGAGCTGCCTCTGCAGCGCAAGCCGCGGCGAGATGGGCGTCATCGAAAAAAACACCCCGTACGGCATTTACGGCGTTTTGCACGAACCGCCGCGTCACGGGTACATCGACTACCCTGTGCCGGTCGCGCTGGCGCACGAAGTGAAACCGGGCGACGCGGTGATGTTGACCGTCGTCGACGGTCAGGCGGTGGAAGCGTACCGCCTGCGGATACTGCAAGTGCTGCCGCACCGGCGCCACGATGGGCGCGGCCTGGTCATTCAGGTGACGGACCAGCGGCTGCTGGAAGCGACGCGGGGCATTATCCAGGGGATGAGCGGCAGTCCCATTTTGCAGAACGGCAAGCTGGTCGGCGCGGTGACGCACGTGTTCGTCAACGACCCGACGCGCGGCTACGGCATTCTGGCGGAGTGGATGGCGTACGAAGCGGGAATCTTGCAAGAGGCGGCGGAAAACGTGGAGGAGTCGCCTTTCATTCGCTGAATTAACAAACTGCTATGATGCGACTCGTCATCGTCGACAGCGATCGCGACTTCTCCGCCAAGGTCGTCGAAGAGGCCCGGCGAACGGGCGACATCGACGTGGCGGCGGTGCTGCACGAGGATCAGGGTGCCGTTGAGACGGTGCGGCGCTGCGGCGCGAATTTGGTCCTGGTGCAGCTGTCGTCGCCGTCGGTGGACGGCGCGGCGCTGGTCCGCCGGCTGCGCAAGGAAGCGGTGCCCAGCACGATTTTCGTCATGGCTACGGCCGCGGAAGAAACGCTGTTGACGCGCACCGTGGAGCTGGGCGCCGATTATTGCGTGATTCGGCCTTTCGACGTCCCCACGCTGCTGCGGCGCATGCGGCAGTTCGCCCGTCCCGGTCCCGCGGCGCTGGCCGCGGGCGACGAATTCGAGCAGGAACAGGTAGTCACCGCCATCGTCCAGCGGCTGGATGCGCTGGGCGTGCCGAGGCACTTCAAAGGATACCAGTACCTGGTTGACGCCATTCGCCTGGTGGTGTACGACGTCACCCTGCTGCACACCGTCACCAAGGAGCTGTACCCCTCGGTGGCCCGCCGGCACAACACATCGTCGGAGCGGGTCGAGCGCGCAATCCGCAACGCCATCGAAGTGACCATGACCCGCGGCAATCTGGACCAAATTCACCGCGCCTTCGGCTACCTGCTGGACGGCAAGAAAGGCAAGCCTACCAATTCTTCGTTTATCGGCCGCCTGGCTGACCAGGTGCGCTTGCAGCTGCGCGTCGGCTAGGCGCGCCCAGCACAATCCACGCGAGCCTCGCCAGAGGCGCCGGGTTCTGCCGGACATCCCCCCTTCGTGGGCAGGCCATACTACAACCGTGATTCGAGGCAAAGTGCGGTTCGGGCAACGGACGAAAGCGCTGGCGCCGCGGTTGAAGCCGGGCGAAATCGCGGTCATCGCCCATCCGGACCTGGACGAAGTGGCGGCGGACAGCTTGCGGCGGGCGAGAGGGGGGGGCGCCGGCAATACGGCGCCCTCCATTTCGGGGCGGGACCCCAACTTTGGCCCTTTCCCTGTTCTGGCCGCCGGCATCCCCCTGCTCGACGCCCCCCGCCCCCC
>QGSR01000445.1 GCA_003387805.1 Bacillota bacterium
GTGTGGTCCAGCACGCCGTCCTTCGTGCCCATGGCCGAGTGATACCCGACGAAGACAACGCCGTCGAACGTCTCGTCCACGCCGTCCACCATGCTCAGCGGCCGCCCGCTGCCGCTGACCAGCCGCGCCTCGGGCCGCAGCTCGTCGGGAATCAGATTGATCATCGTGTTGTGCGAGTCGCCCACCACGATTTCGGTGGCGCCGGCCGCCAGCGCGCCCTCGATGGCCGCGTTGGCTTCGCCCGTCATCAGGCGGCGGGTAATCATGCGGTGCTCCGGCTCGTCCTGCTTCCAGCTGACGATGCCGGCGATGCCTTCCATGTCGACGGAAATGTAAACTTTCATCCGGGTTCCTCCTCGGTTGCCGAGCCTGTCCGCGCCGCTCAGGCGGTCCAGCGGGCGATAAGGCGAGCCACCTCGTCCACGGGCAGCGCCTCCCGCACGTGGCCGTCGCGGCCGACGACGGTGTGAGCTTGAAACATAGAATTCAGCACCGCTTCTTCCGTGGCCTCCCCGGCGGCCGCCAGCAAGTCCGCCATGAGCGGGTGATCGTCCGGCACGAGCTGCACCGGATCAAAGGGCAACACCGGCACGCCGGCGGCCGGGCGCTCTTGGGGAGCGGCGAAGGTGTGGGCGATACGGTAAGCGGTGGAGAAGGCGATGACAAAGTCGCCGCTGCCGTGGTGCAGGCGGCCGCCGCAGCGCACGATGCCGACCACCGCTCGCTCGGCCACGCGCCGCAGCTGCCGCGCATCCAGCGGCGCGTCGGTGGCCAGAACGACGACCACCGAGCCGGCCCCGTCCGGCTGCGGCGACGGCGGCCGCAGGAAGCGCCCCACGGGCCAGCCGCCCACGGTCAAATCTTCCGGGGCGCCGAAGTTGCTCAGCACCAGCGCGCCGAGAACGTAGTAGTCCCGGGGACGGATCGCCGCGGCGCCGCCACCACCCGCGTCGTCCTGCAAGCGCACGCCGCCGTCCTCGGCGGCGTCTTCCCAGCGCGCGCCGTCGCGGCCGGCCAGCACCCCGGGACGCCGGACGAGTCGAGACGCGGTGCCGATGCCGCCTTTCCAGCCGAAGGCCGACATGCCCGTCCCCGCGCCCACGGCGCCTTCCGCGACCGGTCCCCCCGCCAGGGCCGCGCGCAGCGCTTCAGCCACGTGCTTGGCGCCCACGTGCCGCCCCTGGATGTCGTTCAAGTACCCGTCGTTGCACTCGGCGACGACAGGATTGACTGTACTGGTGGTAATGCCGATTTCTCGGTTGGCGGCCAGCATGTGGTCGATGAGCGCGTCGGCCACCCGGCCCACGTTCAGCGTGTTGGTGAGCAAAATGGGCGTTTCCAGGACGCCGCACTCCATCACCTGCACGAGTCCCGTCGCTTTGCCGAAGCCGTTGATGACGTGCACCGCCGCCGGCACCTTCTCGGCGAAGACGTTGCCCCCGTGAGGCAAGATGACCGTCACGCCGGTCCGGACGGGTCCGCGACCCGGTAAGAGCTGCCCTTCGCCCTCGATGATGGTGCTGTGACCGACGCGCACGCCCGGCACGTCGTTGATGGCGTTTGTCGGCCCGCGCGGCAGCCGGCCCAGGAATAGGCCGGGC
>QGSR01000148.1 GCA_003387805.1 Bacillota bacterium
AAAATCATCGGCCATTTTCTGCTGGGGCTGATTCAGATCGGTTTCTGGCTGCTCATCGGCTTGTCGGTGCTCCGGTTCGCCGCCGACATCCCCGTGGGCGATTTCATCGCGTGGCCGCTGCTGCCGCCGCTGCTTTGTTCACGCTGCTGGGGTACTTGTTCTACGCGGCGGTGTTCGTCGGCGTCGGCGCGACGCTGGAGGACATCCAGAGCGCTTCCAATACGCAGGGGCTGGTCTTCATGCTGCCCATGGTGTCGTTTCTGTTCATCCCGCCGGTGACGTCCAATCCCGACGGCTTCATCGCCAAGGTCGGCACGTTTTTCCCGCCGTCCTCGCCCCTCATCACCATGATTCGCATCGGCATGGAGGCCGCAGCGGCGTGGGAAGCGGCCGTCGCGGCCGTCATCATGCTGGTCTCGACGTGGCTGGTGGTCAAGGCCGCGTCCCGGCTGTTCCGGACGGGCATGCTGATGTACGGCAAGAACGCCACGTGGAAAGAGATGTGGCGCTGGATTCGCTACCCCGGCTGACGCCCCGGGCCGCGGGCCGGCGGGCAAAAGGCCCGGAAACCGCCGCAGAAGACAAGGACGGCGCCCCTTACGGAACCGGGGCGCCGTCTTCGTCCGTGTTGACCATGTGGGCGGCCGTGCGGGTCAGCCGCTCCATCAGTTTCGGCTTGACCGCGGGGTCGATGCCAGCCGCGTCCATGGCCGCGTCCATGACGGACAGCCAGGCCCGGGCCCGGGCCGGCGTGATGGGGAAGGGCAGATGCCGGTACCGCAGCCGCGGCGGGCCGTAGTGCTCCGAAAACAAGGGCGGCCCCCCGAAAAACTGGCTGAGAAAGGCGAACTGCTTGCGCCGCGTCTCCGTCAGATCCTGCGGGAAAATGGGCGCCAGCAGCGGGTGGCCGTGCACCCGGCTGTAAAACTCGTCCACCAGCCGGGCCAGCGCGTCCGCGCCGCCCATCTCCTCATACAACGTCCCCGACAAGGCAGCGTCCCACTGCGCCGGAATATCCGCCACGCCCCGTGAAGCCTCCGTCCGCCGCGTGCGGGCCCAAAGCGCCCGCACGAATGGTGCTTTGTCCGCCCCCAGCATAGCAAAGCCGCCGGCCGCGGGCAACCGGGCTCGGCCCCGAGTATGAGTAGGACCGGCAAGAGCCAAACTAACGCGGGGCTTCGGGAAGTTCACATATACCGGCCGGTCTCCACGGATGGGCATCGGCGCGGCGTGGAAATTCCTTCTTCTCGAAGCCCACGCTCATCCCTCCGCTGAACGCCTCAGGCGGCGTCTTCTCGCGCGCCCGACCCGCCGCGGCAGGACCGGCTGCGGCCGGCGCGGAATTGTTTTTGCATGAATCCCCGCAGCTGGGCACTGGCAATCGTAAGGCTGTGCCTGTTCGACGGCGTCGTGGCGGCGGCGCTGGCGGCGGCGCTGGTCCTGGTTGCCGAGGACGAGTTGCCGGTGCCCGCGGCCGCCGCGTTCACGCTGGCGGACCTGACCGGCACTGGCCGCACGGAGCTCATCGCCGCCGGCAATGCCGGCGTCTTCGTGCTGACGCCGGCAGGCGATGCGTCGGAGCCCGCGGAGTGGGCGGTGGTCGCGTCGCTGCCGCCTCTGCCCGCACCGGCCACGGCCGTGGCCGCGGCCGACTTCATCGGCGACGGCGTGCCGTCCATCGCCGTGGGCACCGCGCAGGCGGGCGCGGTGTACTTGCTGCGCTGGACGGGCTTCGACTGGACCGTCGTCGCGCAGACGGGCTACTTGTGGGCGCCGGTAGCCGCCCTGGCCGCGGCGGACTTTTCCGGCCAAGGCGCGGCGCAGCTGGCCGCCGTGGACGCCGGCGGAGGCGTCACCGTCTTCGCCTGGCAAGACCGGACGCTGGCGCCGGTGCGGCGCTGGCAGGCCGCCGGAGGCCGGGCGCCGCTGACGGCCGTGGCCCGGTTCGCCGCGGACCCGCGGCCCCGGCTGGTCCTCGTCGACGCCGAAGGCGGCGTGGGCGTCTGGTCGTGGCCCATGCCGGAGCCCGAAGCCCAGGCGTTCGTCTGGGGCACGCCCACGGCGCTGGCCGTCGCGGACGTGGAAGGCCGCGGCCCGGAAGTCATCGTTGTCACGGACGAGCGCCTGCTGTACCGGTTCGTGTGGACCGACGGCCGCTTGGTCCAGGCGGCCCAGCCGCTCCACGACGCGCGCCTGCCCTTTGACTTCATGGCTCCCATCCGCCGCCCGGGCCAGTCCGCAGATCTGCTGCTCGCCCACGGCGCCAACGGCATCGGCGTATGGCGGGTCACGTCCTCCTCCGTATCCCTCGTTGACGAGGGCTGGTCCAATCCGCCGCTGGCCGCGGCCCTCTGGCCGGGCTCGGATACCATTGTCCTGGCCGAACGCACCGGCGAGCGGGGCGGCCCTTTGCGCGTGTGGTCGCGGCGGCCCGCCGGTTACTTCAATCTGACGGTGGACGGCCGGCCGGTGCCGCTGGGCGATCCGCCGGTATTTTACCAGGGGCAGGTCATGTTGTCGGCCCGGGACTGGGCTGCCGCGCTGGGCCTGCAGCTTTTCTGGAACGCGGCGGACCTGCGGCTGACCGTGGCGGGCCGCCGGTCGTACGCGATGCTCACCGTCGGAGAGCGACAAGTGCTGCTGCCGGGAGGCCCCCGGGCCGTCTCGCTGGCGCCGGAGCTGCGGGAGGGCAGAACGTACGTGCCGCCCGAGTTTCCCACATGGTTCGGCGCAACCTACCAATGGGACCCGCGCCGCCGCGCGCTGCACGTGTACACCGACGCTGCGCCTCGGTCCGAGGCGGCAGGGAACGAGCCGCCCGGCACAGAAGAAAACGGCGGTACGTGATGGGCTGACAGCCCGGCACGCCGCGCGGCGTGCGCGCCGGGCATGGAGATAGGAGGGTTCGGATTGAAGCAGTACGACGCGCAGCACATTCGCAACATCGCGCTGACAGGCCACGGCGGCAGCGGCAAGACACAGCTGACGGAAGCGATGCTGTTCGCCACCGGCGCCCTGTCCCGGATGGGCAAAGTGGACGACGGCAACACCGTCAGCGACTGGGACCCCGAGGAAGCCAAACGGCAAGTCAGCATCGGCACGTCCCTCGTTCCCTGCGAGTGGAAAGATCACAAAATCAACGTGCTGGACACGCCGGGGTACTTCGACTTCGTAGGCGAGGTCGAAAGCGCGCTGGCGGCCGCCGACGCCATGCTCTGCGTGGTGTGCGCGGCGTCGGGCGTGGAGGTCGGAACCGAACAGGCATGGGCGATGGCGGACAAGAGGAGCCTTCCCCGTGCCTTTTTTGTTAATAAGATGGACCGGGAAAACGCCTCCTTCGAGCGCACGGTGGAGCAGATTCGCAGCACCTTCGGCGCCGACCTGGCGGTGCTGCAGGTGCCCATCGGCGAAGCCGCGGCCTTTCGCGGCTGGGTGGACCTGCTGACCATGGAGGCGTGGGTCAAAGACGGCGACAAGATGACGAAAACCGACGTCCCCGACGAGGTGGCCGCCATGGCCGAGTCGTACCGGGAGTCGCTGGTGGAAGCCGTGGCCGCGACGGACGACGAGCTGACGCTTTTGTTCCTGGAGGACGAGCCCATCGAAACCGAAGACCTGGTGCGGGCTTTGGGCCAGGCGGTGCGCTCGGGCGCGCTGGTGCCGGTGTGGCTGGGCTCGGCCCTGCAAGGCTTGGGTGCGGACGCGCTCATGGACGGCATCGTCCGCTTCCTGCCGTCGCCCCTGGACGGCGTTCGCTACGAAGCCACCGACGTCAAGAGCGGCGAAACGGTGACGCTGGAACCGGATCCGAACGGCCCTCTGGCCGCCTTCGTCTTCAAGACCATCTCGGATCCGTTCGTCGGCCGCCTGACGCTGTTCCGCGTCGTGTCGGGCACGTTCTCGGCCGACGGCACGGTGCGCAACATCGACAAGGACAAGGACGAGCGGGTCACGCAAGTGTTCGTGCTGCGGGGCAAGGAGCAAATCGCCGTCCCGGCCGTCAGCGCGGGCGACCTCGGCGCGGTGTCCAAGCTGCAGGTGACGGCCACGGGCGACTCCCTCGGCCGCAAGGAGCGGCCCTTCCGCTTCCCGAAGCCGGACTTCCCCAAGCCCGTCCTGACCATGGCGCTGGTGCCCAAGGCGAAGGGCGACGAAGACCGCATTGCCGCCGGCCTGGCCCGCATGCAGGAAGAGGACGTCACGTTTGCCATGTCCAAAGACGCCGAGTCCGGGCAAATTCTCGTCTCGGGCATGGGCGAGCTGCAGCTGGAAATTATGACGACCCGGCTTAAGAGCCAGTTCGGCGTCGAGGTGGACCTGGTGCCGCCCAAGATTCCGTACCGGGAAACCATCCGCGGCAAAGTGGAGCAGGAAGGCCGGCACAAGAAGCAGACGGGCGGCCGCGGCCAGTTCGGGCACGTGTTCCTCCGCCTCGAGCCCTTGCCCCCGGGCGGCGGCTTCGAGTTCGTGGACGAAATTTTCGGCGGCGCGGTGCCCAAGCAGTACATCCCGGCGGTGGAGAAGGGCGTCGAGGAGACGATGGCCGAAGGCGTCCTCGCGGGCTACCCGGTGGTGGACGTGAAGGTGACGCTGTACGACGGCTCGTACCACAGCGTGGACTCGTCGGAGATGGCGTTCAAGATCGCCGCGTCCATGGCGTTCAAGGAAGGCTTTATGAAAGCCCAGCCCGTGCTGCTGGAGCCCGTCCTCCAGGTGGAGGTGGTGGTCCCCGAGCGGTTTATGGGCGACGTCATTGCGGACTTGAACAAGAAGCGGGGCCGCATTTTGGGCATGGACCCCGACGGCGGCAACCAGATTATCCGGGCCCACGTGCCCATGGCGGAAATGGCCCGCTACGCGGTGGACCTGCGCTCCATCACCCAGGGCCGGGGCCGCTTCAAGACGGAACTGGCCCATTACGAGGAAGTGCCGGAGCATCTGGCCGCGGAAATCATCAGCCAGGCCCAGGCCGCCAAAGGCGCTTCGTAGCCCCTGGTCTGTCTCGCCTTCCCGCCGCATACGCTGACGTAAGCGGGGGAGGGCGAGGGGGAGATGCGGGTGCGCCTTCTCAGTGTGCTGCAAGGAGTGGGACTGGCCTTCGCCGCGGCCGTAGTCGGCGCGCTGGTCCTGGGCCTGGTCGCGGCCTGGGCTCCCGTGTGGGACCCGTCCGACGGCCTGCTGAAAGCCATCAACGTGGCGGCCGTGGCCGCGGGCGGCGTGTACGCGGGGCGCAAGGCGCCGCGGCTGGGCTGGCTGCACGGCGGCGCCGCGGGACTGCTGTATGTCGTGCTGGCCACGTCCATGACGGGGCAGCCGGTGAGCTGTTCCCTATTCACCTTTTACCGCTCCGTATCGC
>QGSR01000149.1 GCA_003387805.1 Bacillota bacterium
CTTAGTGGAAAGGGCGAAAACGGGGGACAACTCCTGAACAACGCTCACATCGTAGAGGTCGGGGGTTCGAGTCCCTCTCTGCCCACCAATGAAAACGCCCTTCTGGAGCCGGTTTCCAGAAGGGCGTTTGGTTTTTCTGGTGCTCTTGACGGCCAAATTCGGGGTTCCCATGCGACAAAATGCGACAATGAGAAAAAACGTGCAAGGGCGGCACCATCGCCGCGGCGCCGCGGGTTGCCCGCGGCGCGGCCGTAGCGTAGGATGTTGGACATGGACAAGCGGTACCCTTCTTCGGACGAGGTTTATGCGTTGACGAAGGCGGAGGCCCGGGCCAGGGCGTACGCGGCGCTGCGGGCCGCGAAAGCCGCCCGGTTTCCGTTTCCCATCGAAGGCCGCATTCCGAATTTCGCCGGGGCGGAGGCCGCGGCGCGGCGGCTGCGGGAGCTGCCGGCCTACCAGGCCGCCCGCGCGGTGAAGGTGAATCCCGACGCGCCGCAGCTGCCGGTGCGGGCCATGGTGCTCGAGGACGGCAAGACGCTGTACATGCCGTCGCCGCGCCTGCGGGGCGCGTTTTTGCGCATCCGGCCCCAAGACGTGCCGCCGGGCCAAGCGCGCCGGGCCGCCAGCCTGTCCCATTGCCGGGAGTACGGCGAGGAAATCAGCGTGGCGCAGCTCGCGGAGATCATTAAGGAAGGCGCCGAGGGCGCGGGAGACGGTCCGGCTGCACCGGACGGCGCCCCGCCGGCCATCGGCCTGGTGGTCGCGGGCTCCGCGGCCGTTACCCGCAGCGGCGCCCGGGCCGGCAAAGGCGAAGGCTACGCCGACATGGAGTACGCCATCCTGCGGGAGCTGGGCCTGCCCCACGTGCCGGTGGTCACCACCGTGCACCCGGCGCAGATCGTGGACGAGTTTCCGCTGGACGCGCATGACTTGCCGCTGGATTACATCGTCACGCCCGAGGAAATCATCGTCACCGGCACGCCCCATCCCAAGCCGGAAGGCATCGCCTGGGACTTGGTCACCGACGAAGATCTGCAGGCCATGCCGGTGCTGGCCGAGCTGCGCCGGCTGCAGTGGGAGCGGCTGACGGTGCGGGACGTGCTGGCGCCGGGGCTGGACGTGCTGTTCGTCGGCATCAACCCGGGCCGGGCCAGCGCCTCGGCCGGCCACCATTTCGCCGGTCCCGGCAACCATTTCTGGCGGCTTTTGCACGAGGCGGGCTTTACGCCGCGCCGGCTCGCGCCCGCCGAAGAGCAAGTTCTCCTTGAGTACGGCATCGGCATCACGAATATCGTCCGGCGCGCGTCCCGCGGCGAGGACGACTTGTCGTGGGAGGAGCTGACGGCCGGCGGCGCCCGGCTGCGGGAGCTGGTCCGGCGGCACCGGCCGCGCGTTGTGGCGCTTTTGGGCAAGAACGTGTACCGCGCCTACGCGGGCCTCAAGAAAACCGCGGACGTGGCGTGGGGCCGGCAGCCCGGGGCCGTCGTCGATGGCGTCATCGATTTCGTCGCGCCCAATCCTTCCCCCAGAAGCACCATTCCGTACGAGCGCCGCCTGGCTCTGTTCCGGGAGCTTCGGTCCCTCTAGCCGGCATCCGCCCGTTTTCCGGACGAATTTTTTACCCCGCAGCAGGATTTGCAACGAATATCGTGAATGATATCCGTCATTGTTGCGAAAATCAGCTCCGAACACGGGACTTTGGTGCGAATAGGGGAATGCCGGTGCCGGACGCGCTCGCCTTGGACTCGCTGGATCGCCAAATTCTGAAGCTGCTGCAGCAAGACGGCCGCATGCCCTACACGGAGATGGCCCGGCGGCTGGACGTGGCCGAGGCCACCGTCCGCAAGCGGGTCAGCCGCTTGCTGGAGGAAGGCGTCGTGCACGTGGTGGGGATCGTGGACCCGCAGTACTTGGGCCGCAGCGTCACCGCCATCGTCGGCGTGCGCACCGAGGGCCGGGACGTGGAGGAAGTGGTGGCCGAGGTGCGCCGGTGGGACGAGGTGCGCTACGCCGCCGCGTGCGCCGGCACGTACGATTTCATCCTTGAAGTGGTCGTGGGCTCCAACGAGGAGCTGTACGATTTCCTGACGCGCCGCCTGCGGGCCACGCCCGGGGTGGTGGGCAGCGACACGTCGCTGGTGATGAAAACCGTCAAGAGGCGGCACGAGTGGAAGGGGGAGGGAGCGGCGCCGAGCTGAGGGTCGTCCGGGGGCGACGCGCGGGGGAACCTGGCGGGCCGGTCCGGCACGTTCCCGCCGCGGCCGAGGCGGGGCCGGAACCGGTCCCCGAAATTTCTGAAGAAGGAGTGACCGACCTTGTCCATCAACCGCAGCAGTCTGATGATCGCCGTTTTGACCGTGTTGGTTCTGGCCTTTTCCTCTTTGGCCGCTCCGCTTCGGGTGGGCGTCACGCAAATCGTGGAGCATCCGGCGCTGGACGCGGCGCGGCAAGGATTCATCGATCGCCTGGCCGAGCTGGGCTATGAAGAAGGCACGGACGTGGTGTACGACATCCAGAGTGCGCAGGGCGATTTCGGCACGGCCCTGACCATCGCGCAGAAATTTGCGGCCGACGGCGTCGATCTGGTGCTGGCCATCGCCACGCCTGCGGCGCAGGCGGCGGCCCAGGTCCTTCGGGATACGCCGATTTTGATTACGGCCGTCACCGACCCGGTGGCCGCGGAGCTGGTGGACAGCATCGAGCGGCCGGGCACCAACGTCACCGGCACCTCGGACCTGACGCCGGTGCGGGCGCAGCTGGAGCTTTTGACCATGCTGGCGCCGTCGGCGCGCCGGGTGGGCGTCATCTACAACGCCGGCGAGGTCAACTCGGTGGTGCAGGTGAACCTGGCCAAGGCGGCCGCGGCGGACCTGGGCCTGGAGGTTGTCGAGGCCACCGCGGCCAATTCTTCGGAAGTCCTGTCCGCGGCGCAGTCGCTGGTGGGCCGGGTGGACGCGTTGTACGTGCCCACGGACAACACCGTGGTGTCGGCCATCGAGTCGGTGGTGCTGGTGGCCGAGCGGGCCCGGCTGCCCCTCATCGCCGGCGAGGACTTGAGCGTGGAGCAGGGCGCGCTGGCCACGGTGGGCATCGACTACTACCAGCTGGGCCGGCAAACCGCGGACATGGCGCTGCGGGTGCTGCAGGGCGAAAACCCGGCGGAGATGTCCATTGAGTATCAGAACGAGATCAACCTGGTCGTCAACTTGAGCGCCGCCCAGCGCATGGGCGTCACCATTCCGGAAGACCTGCTGGCCAACGCCGCGCGGGTCATTGACTGACGGGCCGCACGGCGAGGCGGCGCCGGCGCCGCCGGCGCCGCCGGCGGCTTGGGAGGGTGTCTTCGTTGAGCTGGTATGCGCTGAGCGGGTCCATCGAGCAAGGCCTCGTCTACGGGATCCTGGCTCTCGGTGTATACATCACCTTTCGGGTGCTGAATTTTCCTGACCTGACGGTGGAGGGGAGCTTCCCGCTGGGGGCGGCCGTGTCCGCCACCTTGATCGTGGCGGGGTGGCACCCGCTGGCCGCCCTGGGCGCGGCCGCCGCCGCGGGGATGGCCGCCGGGCTTCTGACCGGACTCTTGCATACGAAAATGCGCATCACGGGGCTGCTGGCGGGCATCCTGACCATGACGGCGCTGTATTCCATCAATCTGCGCATCATGGGGCGGCCCAACGTGCCGCTGCTGCGCCAGCCCACGATTTTCACCAATTTGAGCGACTGGGGCTTCAGCCACCCTTCGCAGGCGCTCATCGTGTTCGCCGTGGTGGCCTTGGCGCTGAAGCTGCTGCTGGACTGGTTTCTGGCCACCGAGGCGGGCCTGGCCATGCGGGCCACCGGCGACAATCCGGACATGATCCGCAGCTTCGGCGTCAGCACCGAGACTATGACCGTGCTGGGCCTGGCGCTGGCCAACGGGCTGGTGTCTTTCGCCGGCGCGCTGACGGCCCAGTACCAGGGCTACGCCGACGTGGGCATGGGCCTGGGCATGATCGTGGTCGGTCTGGCGTCGGTCATTTTGGGCAACGCTTTGCTGCGGCCGTCGACGGTGCCCCGGGGCACCCTGGGGGCGCTGCTGGGCTCGGTGGTGTACCGCCTGGCCATCTTCTTTGCCCTGCGGGCCGGCTTTGCGCCTACGGATCTGCGCATCGTGACGGCGGCTATCGTCATTTTGGCCCTGTCGGCGCCGGCCATCAAAGACGGTTTGACCAAGCGCCGGGCGCCTGCGGCGGCGCGGGCTTCGGCTGCGCCGCTCACGACGCCGGTGGCCGCGGGCACGGCGGCCGCGGCGCGCACGCCGGACGCGGGGACGGGCGCCGGACCGACGGTGGTGGCGCCGCAGGGCGGCCCGGTTTTGGGGCCGGAGCGGGAGAGGACCTGATGGCCATGCTGACGGTGGGAAATTTGACCAAGCGGTTTTCCGTGGGCGGCGGCAGCACCAAAGTGGCCGTGGACAACGTGAGCCTGACGGTGGAGACGGGGCAGTTCGTTACCGTCATCGGCAGCAACGGCGCCGGCAAGTCGACGCTGCTCAACCTCATCGCCGGGCGGCATTTGCCCGATGAGGGCCGCATCGTCCTGGACGGCGTGGACATGACCGACTGGAGCGAGCACCGGCGGGCCGCGTACATCGGCCGGGTCTTTCAGGATCCGCTGCAGGGCACGGCCGCGTCGATGACGATTGAGGAAAACTTGAGCATGGCCGCGGCCCGGGGGCGGCGGCGGGGGCTGCGCCGGGGCGTGACGGCCGAGCAGCGGCAGCGGTTCCGGGAGCTGCTGGCCCAGCTGGAGCTGGGGCTGGAGGACCGCCTGCGCAGCGACGTGGGGCTGCTTTCGGGCGGCCAGCGGCAGTCGTTGTCGCTGATTATGGCCACCCTCACCAAGCCGTCGCTTTTGCTTTTGGACGAGCATACGGCCGCGCTGGACCCGAAGACGGCCCGGCAGGTGCTGGAGCTGACCGAGCGCATCGTCAGCCAGCACCGCCTGACGACCTTGATGGTGACCCACAACATGGAACACGCGCTGCGCATGGGCGACCGCACCATCATGATGCACGAAGGCACCATCGTGCTGGACGTGTCGGGGCCCGAGCGCAACGACATGACCGTGCAGGACCTGCTGGACGAGTTCAGCCGGGTGCGGGGCCACAAAGTGCTGGACGATCGCCTGCTTCTCGCTTAGCATGAAAGAGCGGCCCGGGTCCCGGGCCGGCGGGGCCTCGCCGTGTCTCGCGGCGGCTGCCGGACCGGGCGTTCCCCCCCCGTCCCGGGGGGCCCCCGGCGGGTGTGGCCCCCCCGGCCGCCGCCGCCGCGCCCCGCCGCGCGCGCGGGGAGTGCCCGCGCTCCTCCCCCCA
>QGSR01000446.1 GCA_003387805.1 Bacillota bacterium
CTGTTGCCCGCGGTGGTGGCCAGCGTCTTGCCGGCCAGGTCGGCCGCGTTTTCGATGCCCGAGTCGCCCAGCACGAAGATAGAGTGCGGCGGGCGGCGGAAGTACACCATAATGGCTTTCACGGCCACGTTGTCATTGGACCGGGCCGCCACCACCGCGCTGAAGTCGCCGATGCCCGCGTCGCCCTGGCCCGCGGCCACCCGCCGCAGCGTGTCGGCGGAGCCGGTGCCGCGCAAGATGGTGACGTCCAGCCCCTCCTCGGCGTACCATCCCTTCTCCAGCGCGACGAAAAACGGCCCGTACTCGCCGTTGGGCAGGAAGTCCAGGATGAACGTAAAGGGCCGCAGCTGCTGCGCCTGCGCGTGGGCGGACAGGGCGCCGGCCAGCAGAACCAACGACAGGATTGCGACGGCACCGCGCACGGCGGCGGAGGGCGGCCCGCCCGGCCGGCGCAGCTGCGTGACGGCATTCAACATTTGATGCAACCTCCTCACGTGACACTGACTGCGACAGTTGTCCGAGGACGACGACTCCTGGTCCGGATCCGCTTGCATGGACCGGCCGATTTCCGTTCGCGTCGTTGCCGGCAACACCTCCTCAACCGCTGGCGATCAAGTCGTGGATCCGCTGGACCGTCTCGCGCGCCTGAGCGATGATTTCGGCTTTCTTCGCGTCGTCAATCCGGAACGAAGGCGCCACCACGCTGAGCGCCCCCTCGAGGTAGCCCGGCGCGCTGAAGATGGGAACCCCCACGGCCCACGCCCCGGGATCGACCTCGCCTTCGGTGCACGCGTAGCCCTGGCGGCGAATCTCCTCGACTTCCTTCTCGAGGTCCGCCTTGCGCCGGGGATCCTCCCGCTCGATGCGCTGCATGATCTGGGCGTAAACCGTGCGCTCCAGGAAAGGCAGCATGCACTTGGCGGACGCGCCCAGGTCCAGGGAGTTCATGACGCCGGGCTGGAAGGAATAGCGGATTTTCAGCGGGCTTTCCACGGCTTCGATGCAGACGGCGTGCACGCCGACGGGGATCACCAGCAGGACCGTCTCGCCCAGGCGCTCGCTCAGGTCCTCCATGACGGGGCGCGCCACCGCGCCCAAGTCGAAGTTGCGCCGAAAGTTGGCCCAAAGCTGAACGGCCCGGGGACCCGCCGCGTACCGGCCCGACCCGGACAATTCCCGGACGAACCCCCAATCTTTCAGATGGGCCAGGTAACGGTACACCGAGCTCAGCGGGTAGCCCGAGAGGACGGCCAAGTCTTTGGCCGTGGGCGGCTCGGCGCGCCCGGCGATCAAGGTGAGCAGATGCAGAAGCCGCAGCTGCGGCGGGACGTGGCCGTTGTCCGCCGCCGCCTGCCGTGTGGTTTTCTCAGTCTGCGAGAACTCGTTCTCATTCATAGTGTTGTTTGTATTCCATGTGTATTGCGAAGTTCCTTCATGCTCATGATTTTTCTGGAAGAAATTTTCCGCATGGCGGTACAGGACGGAAAGGCGGGATGCGACAGCGCGCCGCGGCCGGTCCCGGGGCGGACGCGGGCCCTATGAATCGAAGTTGACTTTACCTGGAAATTTTAGTACTATTTCCTTG
>QGSR01000447.1 GCA_003387805.1 Bacillota bacterium
CCTGCCGCACGGGGCGGTGGAGCAGTTCGACTTCTCCGGGCGGCAGGAGATCAAGGACGCCATCGCGCTGCTGCGCTTTGCGCTGAATCCGGCGGACGCGTTCTCGTTCCGGCGCACGCTGCGGCGGCCGCCGCAGGGCATCGGCGACGCGACGCTGGCCGCCATCGAGGAGGCCCACGAGCACGGCTTGCGGCTGGTGGACATGGTGTCGCCGCCGACGCGGCGGTTCGGCGAGCCCTTCGCGCACATCCTGGAGGCCTACGAGCGGGGCGCCGTTACGATTTTCGACACGGAAACGACGGGCAAGACGCCGGGTTACGACGAGATCGTGGAGCTGGCGGCGCTGCGGCTGGAAGGCGGCCGTGTCGCGGGGTCGTTCCGGAAGTTCCTGCGGAACACGGTGCCCGTGGGCGACTCGGAGCAGATTCACGGCTGGAGCGACGAGTATCTGCGGGAGCATGGCGAGGACCCGGCCCGGGTGCTGGCCGAGTTTGCCGACTTTGCCGCCGGCAGCGTGCTGGTGGGCCACAACGTCAACTTCGACATCAGCATGGTGCAAGGCCAGGCCGAGCGGCTGGGCGTGCGGGTTCCCATGGACTCGTGGGCCGATACGTGGGAAATGGCGCGGCGGTTCGTGCGGGCCGACAATTATTCGCTGGAAAAGCTGGTGGAGACGCTGGGGCTGAGCGCGGGGCGGGCCCACCACGCCTCTTACGACGTGCAGGCCACCTGCGAGCTGCTGCAGCACTTGATGCCGGCCGTGCGGCGCGGGGCGGCCGCCCGGCGGGAGGCAGTGGCGCGGTTCCGGCATCAGTTCGAGCCCGTCGCGCGGCGGATGGACGCCTTGAGGGCGCAGGTGGGCGTGCAGCGGCCCCACGGGGTGCTGCAGTTTGCGCTGCAGCTTTCCGGGCTGGAGGACTATTACGCGGACGACCGGCGGCGCACGGCCAACTTGCAGCAGCTGCTGCGGGTGTTCGAAAGGAAGGACAATCCGGAGCTGTCGCCGCGGGCGGCGCTGGAAATGCTGGTGCAGTCGGCCGCGCTGATGCGCAACGTGGATTTGCTGGAGCCCGACGAAGGCGGCGTGCGGCTGCTGACGGCGCACCAGTCCAAGGGCCTGGAGTTTGACGTGGTGTTCGTGGCGGGGCTGAACGAGTACGAATTTCCGTCGTCCCGGGCCATCCAGGCCGGCGACGTCAACGAGGAGCTGCGGGTGTTTTACGTCGCGCTGACCCGGGCCAAGCGGCGGCTGTTTTTGACCGGCCATTTGCTGGGGCCGTGGGGCCGGCGCACGCCCAGCCGGTTCCTGCAGTACATCGGGCCGGACTGGCGGGAGGAAGGCTCGTCTGCCATGCGGTGGCCCGCGGGGTGAGCGCCGCGGGACGGCCGCCGGCGCGCCTCCGCCGCTGTCCGCAGTTCTTTGGCGCTGCCCGCCGGCCTTCGGCGCTGTCCGCAGGCCTCCGCCGCTGCCCGCACGCCTCCGGGGCTGCTCGCGGCCCGCGCCGGCAAAGGGCTTCGGAAGCGTCTTCGCCAGCGCATGCAAAAATTTGCCGGCCGCCTACTCGACAT
>QGSR01000150.1 GCA_003387805.1 Bacillota bacterium
CTTTGGCGTAGGCCAGCCGGCCCCGGCCGCCGCCGTCGCGGCCGCTCCCGGCCGGGCGGCTGCCGTCCCGCCACGGAATTTCCGCGGCCAGCTCGCCCGCGTCGTGGTCCACCGCGACGTTGACGGCCCAGCCGCCCTGCCGCCGGGCCTCCGCCGCGACCGCGAAGGCCTTCACCCAGATGCCGGGGTGGTAAAACTGCGGTTGATGCCCCGTGACCAGCAGCGGGCGCTCCATGTCCAAATCCGCCGGGCCGCCCCCGGGTTCCGCGCCGAGACCCGCCAGCGCCAGCACCCTTTGCCGGGCCCTTTGCCGCAGCTCCGGCGCGGGCACGCCCGCCACGTCGAAGCTCATTCCCGCCAGCCGGGCGCGGTTGTCCGCCACCGCCCGCGCCCACTGGGACGCCGGCGGATCACAAAGATATCCCCTCGGTCCCGGCGGCGTGGCCCGCTCCCGCCCCATGGCCGTCACCGCACCAGGTCACGGATGCCCCGCAACCCGATCTCCTCCCGAGATACGAAGGGCTCGCCGTAGCGGGCGCCGATCAAGCTGCCCCAGTACGCGTCGCGCGTTTCGATTTCCTTGTAAAACGCCGGGCCCGCGCCCTCGGCGCGGCCCTTCTCAAACTGCGTGTAGTACGCTTTCACCGCGGCCAGCTTCTTTTCCATGTAGTCGCTGGTGTCGATGATGAAGGCCGGCTTCGGGTGCAGCCCCCGGAGGTGGTTGCTGAAGAAATAAAAAATGCGGGCAGGGTAAAAGGGCTCGCCGCGCATGTCGGTCTTGGTCAGTTTGGCATAAAACCTGGCCGCTTCGCACAAGCGGCACGCGGCCACGTGGTCCGGATGGGCGTCTTCCCAATAGTGAATGAACAGCGTGCGGGGCCGCCACTCGCGGATGACTTCCGCCACCATGCGGCGGGCCTCCACGGTGTCCTGCAGCTCCCGGTTGGTGAGCGGCAGCGTGCGCCGCACCGCCACGCCCAAAATGTCCGCGGCGGCCGCGGCCTCCCGCTCCCGCTCCTCGGGCGAGCCGAAAGGCGTAGGTTCGCCGTTGGTCAGGTCCAAAATGCCGACTTTCAGGCCTTCCGCCAAAAACGCGCCGATGGCGCCGCCCATGCCCAGCTCCACGTCGTCCGGGTGCGCGCCGATGGCTAGCACGTCGAGCATTTGGCCACCTCCGTCTCGATGACTTCCATGTAGTAGGCGAGCCGCTTTTCCGCATCGTCCAGTTGGCCGCCGAAGCGCCGCTCAAAAGACGGCACGTAGATCAAAGGCACCGGCCGCTCGATGACCGTCAGGCCCGCCCGGGCCGCCTGAATCCAAAACTGCAGCGGAAACGCATAGCCCGGCTCGCTGAGGCGCAGGCGCGCCAGCGCCTCCACCCGGTACGCTTTGAAGCCGCAAAACGCATCGGTGAGCCGATAGCCCGTCAGCTCGTTGATGCGCTGGGTGACGATGCGGTTGATGCGTCGCCGGTCCTGCGGCACCGTGCCCACCTTCGGCACGTCTTCGCTCATGTAGCGGCTGCCCGACACCACGTCCCACTCCGACGCCAGCTCCAGAAACCCGGGAATGAGCCGGGGATCGTGCTGCTCGTCGCAGTCGATGGTGACCACCCGCTGGTAGCCGTGGCGGCGGGCGTATTCGAACCCGTCCATCAGCGCGGCGCCGTAGCCCATGTTGACCGGATGCCGCAGCACGCGAACGCGCGCCTCCCCGGCAAAGCGCGCCAAGATCTCCGGCGACTCGTCGGTGGAGCCGTCGTCCACCACCAGAACGTCCACGCCGGGCGCGGCGGCCAGCGTCTGCGTCAGCACTTTTTCGATGCTGGGCGCCTCGTTGTACACCGGCACGACGATCAGATCAGCCATACCTACGTCCCCAGACGCCAAGTGCTCAAGTACTCTTCCTGCGCGGGCGTCAGCCGCTCCAGCCGCACGCCCATGCTGTCCAGTTTTCTGCGGGCCACCTCGGCGTCGATGTCTTCGGGCACCGAATACACCTGGCGCTCGAGCTTTCCTTTGTTTTCCAAAAGCCACAGGGCGCTCAGCGCCTGGTTGGCGAAGCTCATGTCCATCACCTGGGCCGGATGCCCTTCCGCCGCGCCCAGGTTTACCAGCCGCCCTTCGGCCAGCAGCCGGATGCGCCGCCCGTCCTCGAGGACGAACTCCTGGACGTTGGGCCGCGCCTCCCGCCGCTCCTTGGCCATGGCCGCCAGCGCCGGAATGTCGATTTCCACGTCGAAATGCCCGGCGTTGGCCAGCGTGGCGCCGTCCTTCATGAGGGCAAAGTGGTCGCCGTTGATGACGCCGCGGTTGCCCGTCGCGGTGACGAAAATGTGGCCTTCTTTCGCCGCGTCGCGCATGGGCATGACGCGGTAGCCTTCCATGACCGCCTCCAGCGCCCGCAGCGGGTCCACTTCCACCACGATGACGTCCGCGCCCATGCCCCGGGCCCGGGCCGCGATGCCCCGGCCACACCAGCCGAACCCGGCCACGACGAAGGTGGAGCCGGCCAGCATGTAGTTGGTGGCCCGCAAAATGCCGTCGATGGTGGACTGGCCCGTGCCGTAGCGGTTGTCGAACATGTGCTTCGTGCGGGCGTCGTTGACGGCCACTACCGGAAACGGCAGCTCGCCGTCTTCGGCCATGGCCCGCAGGCGGATGACGCCGGTGGTGGTCTCCTCGGTGCCGCCGATGACGCCGGCCAGCAGGTCTTTGCGCTCCCGGTACAGCGTCGTCACCAGGTCCGCGCCGTCGTCCATCGTAATGTGCGGCTTGGTGTCCAGCACCGCCCGGATGTGGCGGTAGTACGTCTCGTTGTCTTCGCCGCGGATGGCGAAAGTCGGAATGCCGTATTCCTCGTTGAGCGCCGCCGCGACGTCGTCCTGGGTGCTCAGCGGGTTGGACGCGGCCAGCGCCACCTCCGCGCCGCCGGTCTTCAGCGTGCGCATGAGGTTGGCCGTCTCCGTCGTCACGTGCATGCACGCGGCGATGCGGACGCCCGCCAGCGGCTTGGTCTTTTCCCACTCCGCCCGGATGTCCGCCAGCACGGGCATGTTTTCGTCGGCCCACTCGATGCGGCGGCGGCCCGCCGCCGCGAGGGATCTGTCCTTGCAGTCACCGATGGCCAAAGGGTGTCCCCCATTCCGCTGGAAAACCTCGGGTCATTTCATTGTACGTTTACGGCTGGCCGGAAGCAAGGGCGCGGCCGCACACGGGCTGCACGCCGGAGCCGGCGAGCCGCCCGTTAGCATGGTCTCGTGTCACTATGCGGGGCCGCGCCCGGCCGTGAAGAAGCCGCGCCGGCATGCTGCGTCTGCGGCGTGCTGCGGCTGCGGCGTACTCCGGCTGCGGCGCGCTGCGGCTGCGGCGTACTCCGGCTGCGGCGCGCTGCGGCTGCGGGGAAGGCCCGTCTACAGCCGTTCCGCCGCCCGCCGCAGTTCCTCGGCCTTGTTGGTCCGCTCCCACGGCAGGTCCAGGTCGGGGCGGCCGAAATGCCCGTACGCGGCCACGGGCCGGTAGATGGGCCGCTGCAGCTCCAGGTCGCGGATGATGATGCCCGGCCGCAAGTCGAAGTGCTCCCGCACCAGCCGCTCGATGTCGCGGTCAGCGATGCGGCCGGTGCCGAACGTGTCCACGCTGATGGACACCGGCTCCGCCACGCCGATGGCGTAGGCCAGCTGGATTTCCACCCGGCGGGCCAGCCCCGCGGCCACGATGTTTTTCGCCACCCAGCGGGCCGCGTACGCGCCCGAGCGGTCCACCTTGGTGGGGTCTTTGCCGCTGAACGCGCCGCCGCCGTGCCGGGCCGCGCCGCCGTACGTGTCCACGATGATTTTGCGCCCGGTCAGGCCGGCGTCGCCCTGCGGGCCGCCCACCACGAACCGCCCCGTGGGGTTCACGATGAAGCGCGTCTCCCGGAGCAGCTCCTCGGGCACCACGGGCTTGATGACGTGCTCGATGACGTCGGCACGAATCCGCTCCTGCGTGACGTCCGCGTGGTGCTGCGTGGAGACGACGATGGTGTCGATGCGCACCGGCACGCCGTTTTCGTACTCCACCGTCACCTGCGTCTTGCCGTCGGGCCGCAGGTAGTCCAGCACCTTTTCCTTGCGGACCTGCGCCAGGCGGCGGGCCAGCTTGTGCGCCAGCGAAATGGGCAGCGGCATCAGCTCGGGCGTCTCGTCCACCGCGTAGCCGAACATCATGCCCTGGTCGCCCGCGCCGGTGTCTTCCAGCGAGCCCCGGACGACGCCGCCGGCGATGTCCGGCGACTGCTCGTCCAGCGCCACCATGACGCCGCACGTGTCGGCGTCAAAGCCGTACTTGGCCCGGTCGTAGCCGATGTCCCGGATGGTTTGCCGCACGATTTTCGGAATGTCCACGTGCGCGGTGCTGGAAATTTCGCCCACAACGACGACCAGGCCCGTGGTAACCACCGTTTCGCACGCGACCCGCGCCGCCGGATCTTTTTCCAGAATGGCATCCAAAATGGCATCGGAAATTTGGTCGCAAACTTTGTCCGGGTGTCCTTCCGTCACCGACTCGGAAGTGAAGAGGTAGCGTCCGCCGGTGTAGCCGGCCACCGAGTTCGCCAATCGTCCTGCCCCTTTCTAGACATGAAAAAAGCTTCCGCCCACCTTGGGAAGAAGCCAGACTTGCGCCGACTCTCATCTCCCAGGAACGGATCCTGCAGGAATTAGCACCGCACGGCCGCAGCGGGCCGCCGGTTGCCGGGTTTCATCGGGCCTGTCCCTCCACCACTCTTGATAAGAGCGGAAATACCACGCTATGCAATTGTTCCGCGTTCGGCTCCCATGCTATCACCGCGCCGCGCGGCTGTCAATGCTGTTTGTCGCGCATTTCGCCGGCGCCCGGCGCCGGTGCGGCGCCGGTAAAGCGCCGGTGGAACGCCGGTGGAGCGCCGATGGAACGCCGGTGGAGCGCCGATGGAACGCCGGTGGAGCGCCGATGGAACGCCGGTGCAGAGCCGGTGCAGAGCCGGTGGAACGCCGCTGGAGCGCCCCGGCGGAGGCGCAGGGCGCGGGCGGCGGTGCGGGCCCGTGCGCAGACGATGCGGGCCCGGGCGAAGACGTTGCGGGCCCGGTCGAAGGCGTTGCGGGCCCGGCCGAACACCCGCGCAGCGCCGGCGCGAGGCCCGCGCGGGCCGGCGGCGGCGCGCCCCCTCCGCAGCGGCGGCGGGTGTGACTCGACGGGGACACGCCCGGGGCGGCTATTTCTTGG
>QGSR01000151.1 GCA_003387805.1 Bacillota bacterium
AGAAGGCCGTCACCGAGGCGGGCGCCGACTACGGCCTGCGGGTGGCCGTCGGCACCGGTCCGTTCCGCTTCGTCGACTGGGTGACGCAGTCGCACGTGACCCTGGAGCGGTTCGACGACTACTGGGGCGAGCCGGCCAAGGTGGAGCGGGTCGTCATCCGGGCCATTCCCGAAGGCACGGTCCGCGCCATCGAGCTTGAGACCGGCGGCGTCGACATCGCCTACGACCTCGAGCCCATCGACCGGATGCGCCTGGAGTTCAACCCGAACATCAAGATCTTCGCGACCGAGAGCTTGTCCGCCAGCTACGTAGGCTTCAACGTGCAGAAGGCGCCCTTCGACAACCCGCTGGTGCGCCAGGCGGTCAACTACGCCATTGACGTGGAACCTCTCGTCGAGGTGATTTACTCGGGCCAGGCCGTTCAGGCGTTCGGTCCTCTGTCCCCCAAGGTGTTCGGCGCGCACACGGAGCTGGAGCCGTATCCGTATGACCCGCAGAAGGCGCGGGAGCTCCTGGCGGAGGCCGGCTATCCGAACGGGTTCCGGACCAGCATCTGGACCAACGACAACCCGCTCCGCATCCAGATCGCCGAGGCGCTGCAGCAGAACCTGGCGGACATCGGCGTGCAGGCGGACGTGGAGATCGTCGAGTGGGGCGCGTATCTGGAGAACACCGGCGCCGGCCTGCACGACATGTTCATCCTCGGCTGGGTGACGGTGACGGCCGACGCGGACTACGGCCTGTACGCGCTGTTCCACAGCTCGCAGCACGGCAGCGCCGGCAACCGCACGTTCTACACCAACGAGCGGGTGGACGAGTTGCTAGACTTCGCGCGTTCGACCAGCGATCCGGACGCCCGCCTGGCGGCCTACTTCGAAGTGCAGGAGATTCTGCGCGAAGAGGCGCCGTGGGTGTTCCTGCTGTTCCCGCTGAACATTGACGGCACGCGGGCCAACATCGACGGCTTCGTCCCCCACCCCGCGGGTCATCACTACCTGGGGCGCGTCAGCAAGAACTAAGCCAGGCATCGCGACAGTCGTTCCCGAAAGGGGCCGGCTTGGGCCGGCCCCTCGTCCCTTTCTCTATCCCGGGCGCGCCGCGAGCCGCAGGCGCCTGCGGCTCGCCGCAGATCGCTGCAGTTGGGGGACTAAGACACCGTGGGACAGTATGTGCTCAGACGTCTTCTGATGCTGATTCCGGTTCTGTTCGGCGTCAGCATCATCGTTTTTTCGATCATGCAGCTGACCCCGGGCGACCCGGCGCTGCTGGCCCTGGGCGAGTTCGCGCCGCCCGAGCAGCTGGAGGCGCTGCGGGAACAGCTGGGGCTCAACGATCCGCCGCACGTGCAGTACCTCCGCTGGGTGAGCAAAGCCGCGCAGCTGGACTTGGGCCAGTCGCTGCGGTCCCGGCGGCCGGTCACCGAAGAAATCGCGTCGCGCCTGCCGGCCACCGGGCAGCTGGCCCTGTACGCGGTGACGTTCGCGGCGCTGATTGGCATTCCCGCCGGCGTCATCTCCGCCACGCGGCCCAATTCGTTGGTCGACAACGCCGTCACCGTGGCCGCGCTGGCCGGCGTCTCCATGCCGGTGTTCTGGCAGGCGCTGATGCTCATGATCATATTTTCCGTCCATTACAACCTGCTGCCGTCATCGGGCATGGTGGACGGCTGGAAGTCCTTCGTGCTGCCCGTTGTCACGCTGGGCACCAGCACCACCGCGGGCATCGCCCGCATGACCCGGGCCACCATGCTCGAGGCGCTGCAGCAGGACTACGTGCGGACGGCACGGGCCAAAGGCCTGTCGGAGCGGGTGGTCGTCTACCGGCACACGCTGCGCAACGCGCTGATCCCCGTCGTGACCATCATCGGGCTGGAGTTCGGCGGATTGATGGCCGGCGCGGTGGTGACGGAGACCATTTTCGCGTGGCCGGGCATCGGCCGGCTGGTGGTGGACGCGATCCGGACGAAAGACTTCCCCCTGGTTCAGGGCACGATCTTGACGTTCGCCGTCGTGTACGTCTTCATTAACTTGATTGTCGACCTTATCTACGCATATCTCGACCCGCGCTTGCGGGTGCGGTACAACTGACGGAGGGTCCGCCGTGGCTGCTGAAGTGTCGATGGAACGGACGGCGGCGGTCTACGATCCGCGCCGGCAGGCTCTGCGCCGGGTGCTGCGGAACCGCAAGGCCGTCTTCGGCATGATTTTCCTGAGCATCATCATCTTGTCGGCGGTGCTCGCGCCCTGGATCAGCCCGCACGACCCGTACCGCCAGGATCTCCGCAACCGTCTGCAGGGCTCCAGCTCCGAGCACTGGCTGGGCACGGACCATCTGGGCCGCGACTTGTTCACCCGCATCGTCTACGGCGGCCGGGTGTCGCTGCGGGTGGGCTTCTTCTCCGTCGGCATCGCCTTGCTCATCGGCGGCACTATGGGCCTTCTGGGCGGCTACTTCGGCGGCTGGCTCGATACGCTGGTGATGCGCATCGTCGACGTGCTGCTGGCCATGCCGGGCTTCTTGCTGGCTTTGGCCATCGTGGCCGCGCTTGGATCGTCCATGACCAACGTGACTATCGCCGTGGGCATCGCGTACGCGCCCGGGCTGGCCCGGGTGACCCGATCCGCCGTCATGGGCGTGCGGGAGTACGAGTACGTGTCGGCGGCCCGGGCCGCGGGCGCAGGCGACTTGCGCATTATGTTCCGCCACATTTTGCCCAACTCCATGGGACCGATTATCGTCCAGTGCACTTTGATCATGGCGGGCGCGATTTTGTCCGCGGCGGCTCTCAGCTTCCTCGGCATGGGCGCGCAGCCGCCGACGGCCGAGTGGGGCGCCATGCTCAGCGCCGCGCGGCCCTTTATCCGGGTGGCTCACCATGCGGTGACGTACCCGGGCCTGGCCATCATGCTGACGGTGCTGTCCCTCAACATGCTGGGCGACGGCCTGCGGGACGCGTTCGACCCGCGCATGCGAAGCTGACGCCGCGCCCGCCGGCCCGCTGGCCGGTATGGACACCTCCCGTTGGAAGGATTATGGTCATGGGAGCCGGAAGCGTGTAACGACGGAGGTGTCCTGTTTGGAACTGGGGCTTGTGTCGTTTGTTGAATCCACGCCGCTGGCCGACTCGGGCAAAGTCCTGAGCCCCGAGGAGCGGCTGCGCAATTTGATGGAAGAAATCGAGCTGGCGGACCAGCTGGGCCTGGACGTCTTCGGCATCGGCGAACACCACCGACCCGACTACGTGTCGTCGGCGCCGGCGGTCATCATGGCCGCCGCGGCCGCCCGCACGAAAAACATCCGCCTCTCCAGCGCCGTGACGGTGCTGAGCTCGGACGATCCGGTCCGGGTATACCAGCAGTTCGCCACGGTGGATCTTCTCTCGGGCGGCCGGGTGGAAATTATGGTGGGCCGCGGCTCGTTCATCGAGTCGTTTCCGCTGTTCGGCTACGATTTGCACGACTACGACGAGCTGTTCGAAGAGAAGCTGGAGCTGCTGCTCGAAATCATCCGGAACGAAAAAGTCACGTGGTCCGGCAAGCACCGCCCCGCCATTCCGGGCCTGGGCGTCTACCCGCGGGCCAAGCAGGAGCGGCTGCCGGTGTGGATCGCCGTGGGCGGCACGCCCGAGTCCGCCGTGCGGGCGGGCCGGCTGGGGCTGCCCATGGCCATTGCCATCATCGGCGGCTTGCCCGAACGATTCAGCGTGTTTGCGGAGCTGCACCGCCGGGCGGCGGAGCAGGCGGGCCACCCCCGGCCGCCGCTGAGCATCAACTCCCACGGCTTCATCGCCGACACGTCCCAGGAGGCCATGGACATCGCCTACCCGGCGTTCAAGTACCAGATGGACCGCATCGGCCGGGAGCGAGGCTGGCCGCCCATGACCCGGGAGCAGTTCGAGGCGTCGTGCACGCTGCGGGGCGCCAACTTCGTCGGCAGCCCGCAGCAAGTTATCGACAAGATCTTGTACCAATACGAGATTTTCGGCCACGACCGCTTCACGCTGCAAATCACCGTCGGCTCCATGCCCCACGACAAGGTGATGCGGGCCATCGAGCTGTTCGGCACGGAAGTGGCGCCGGTGGTGCGCAAGGAAGTGGCCCGGAAGCGGTCGGGCGGCAGCGCGTAGCGTTTCGGCGCGCCGGGCGGAGAAAGCGCCGGCGCGCCAGCCCCCCATGGCAGCCCGGCCCCGCCGTCAGCGCAGCAACGCGATGGCCGCGAAGTGGGCGCCACTGCCGGCCATGACGAACAGGTGCCAGATTTCATGGAAGCCGAAACGGTCGGGCAGCGGGTTGGGCCACTTGAACCCGTAGATGGCTGCGCCGACGGTGTAGAACAGGCCGCCGACGCCCAGCCAGATCAAGCTGGGCGTCTCCACGGACTGCACCAGCGGATACACGGCCACCACCACCAGCCAGCCCATCAAGACGTAGAAACCGGTGGAAAGCCAGCGCGGGGCGTTCATCCAAAAGAGCTTGATGACCGCGCCGGCCAGCGCCAGCCCCCAGATGGTGCCCAGCAGCGACCAGCCCCACGGCCCCCGCAGCGGCAGCAGGCAAAACGGCGTGTACGACCCGGCGATCATAAAGAAAATCATGACGTGGTCCAGCTTGCGCAGCAGCAGCGTCACCTTCGGCGACGCCTTCACCGCGTGGTAGATGCCGCTGGCGCTGTACAGCAAAATCATGCTGACGCCGAACGTGACGAAGGCGGCCAGATGCCACGGCCCCCGGT
The DNA here is from genome assembly GCA_003387805.1 of Bacillota bacterium. Taxonomy (GTDB): domain Bacteria; phylum Bacillota; class Limnochordia; order Limnochordales; family ZCTH02-B6; genus CALJUZ01. The sequence goes on from QGSR01000151.1 coordinate 4,732, forward strand.
CCAGCCCGATGACGATCAAATATACCAACCCGACCACCGACAGCGCCGCCCCCGCGAGGTGCGTCAGCGCGTTGACGGGCTCCTTCAAAACTTGTTTCACGAAATGACGTGGCCACCTTTCGATGCTCCGCACGCCCCCGCGGCCCCGGGGCCGATGCGTTGGTTCAAGCATGGCACAACGCGGCCGCGCAAGCAAGGGATTTTTGGAAAAAGTCCGGCACATAGCCGGTCAGCGCCGCAGGACCGCGCCCCGGACAACCCGCCTGAGCCCGCGGAACAACCGGCCGTTGAAAATGTCCAGCAGCCCGTGGAGCAGCGTGCGGTTGAGACCCGCGGCGCCGCCCATCACCAGCGTGCGCAGCGTCATCTGGGCCAGCACCTCGTCCATGCGGCGGGTCATGGGGCTACCAGGGTCGTCTTTGAGGAAACGCCGGGCCACGGCCGGCGCGACGGCGAGGAAAACCCGCGCCGCCCGCGACTCGCGCATGTCACCAAACGGCGTGTTGAGGGT
>QGSR01000152.1 GCA_003387805.1 Bacillota bacterium
CCGCGGCTGGGTGGGGGGGGCTCCGGGGACCGCAGCATTAATTTCCTGGCGGGCGGGGCGGTGGGCGGCCGCCGGTAGGTTGCCCGCCGTCGGGCCGTGTCCCGCCGGGCCGGCCGCCGGGTTGCCTTCCGCCGGGCTCGACGCTGTCGGTCCCATCGCTGGGCCGGCCGTCTTCGGGCCGATCGCCGGGGCGTCGTCGGCTGCGCTCGAATGGCCGCTGATCGTGCACTTTTTCGACGTGGACCAGGGCGACGCTATTTTGTTCCAGGGCGAAGATTTTACCATTTTGATTGACGCCGGCCGCCACGATCGGTCCGACGTGGTCCCGCATTTGGAGCGGGCGGGTGTCGACTACATTGATTTGTTTATCGGCACGCACCCCCACGCCGACCACATCGGCCAGTGCGCGGCGGTGGTGCGGCGGTTCCCCGTGGGCGAAGTGTGGCTGTCGGGAGAGACGCATACGACGCTGACTTTCGAGCGCTGCATTGACGCCATTCTCGAGTCCGAGGCCGGGTACCGCGAGCCGCGGGCCGGCGAGGCCTACCAGGTCGGCTCCGCCCGCATCGAGGTGCTCCACCCGGCGGATTTGAGCGGCAGTCCCAACAACAACTCCATCGTCGTGCGCATCGTGTACGGCGACGTCGCGTTCTTGATGACGGGCGACGCCGAGCTCGAGGCCGAGCTGAGCATGCTGGAGCGAGGGCATGACGTGACCGCGGACGTTCTGAAGCTCGGCCATCACGGTTCTCGCACGTCCTCCAGCCAGGTTTTTCTGCAGGCCGTGCAACCCGCCCTGGCCGTGTACTCGGCGGGCCGAGACAACTCGTACGGCCACCCGCACTGGGAAACGCTGCGCACTTTGGAGAAACTGGGCATTACGCTCTTCGGCACCGACGTCCACGGCACCGTGCGCGTGGCCACCGACGGCAGGGATCTCGCGGTCTTCGTCGAGCGGGTGCCAGAGGGGCTCGGCGCGCCGTACTGGACGGGGCCGGAGTCACCGGGCGCGCAGCCCGGCGCTAAGCCCGGCGCTCAGTCGGCAGCTGACCGGGCCGGTGAGCCGGTCGCTGGTTTCGTTCTTGCGGGCGGCGGTTCCGGCGGCGAGCCGGGCGCTGGGTCCGGTGGCGCCGCGGGCGCCGATTCCCGCGGCGATGCGGGGGCTGGTTCCAATGGGAACGCGGGCGCTGATTCGGTTGCGGCGGCCGGCGCCCCGTCGATGATTCCTGTTTGCGCTCCGCCCTTGGTCAACCTCAATACCGCCTCCGTCGAGGAGTTGACCCGCATCGTGCATGTCGGCCCGGTGCTGGACGCCCGCATCGTGGAGGCCCGGCCGTTCGAGTCGGTGGAGGATCTGCTGCAGGTTTCCGGGATTGGCCAGGCCAGGCTGGCTGATATCCTGACTCAAGGCCTGGCGTGCGTCGAGGCGCCTTGACTTCATCCGACATCTACCGATGGAGCGAGTCCGGGCGCTACGGTTGCCGTATTTGAGGCGTCCGTGGTCGCGGTTCGGCCAGTGGTTGTCGCTGCAGGAGTGTGCGATGGTGTCGCCAGTACGGGAGCGTCCCATAGTGGGACGCCTCCGAGCTGAAGCGTCCCATTATGAGACGCTTCGGAGGAAAAGCGTCCCACTGTGGGACACATTCTCGTGGTTGCCAGAGATTGGAAGCGGCCGAACCTGCCGGTTCAAACCATAAATTGTAAACGACCAGCTAGAAGGCCTGCCACAATTTGGAAAAAGCACACTCCTAAGGGCAGAAACATTTCCGGAAGCTGCCACACGGGTGCAATCGTTGTGGAACGCCGGGAAGTGTCCCATAATGGGACGCTTTCGTTGCCGAGCGTCCCATTATGAGACGCTTCGGAAGAAATGCGTCCCACTGTGGGCTGCTTCCAGGGCACTAACAAAACCTGAAAGATGAGTCGGTCGGCCACAGACATCCACAATTTGTAAAACCCCAGCTACAGGGACTACCATCTTCGTACAGCTGCTCTCTTGGTCAGCGCGGGCCACAGGGTCATCACCCGTGTGTCGTGAACTCGGGGTCAAAGTGAAGCGAAGAGTCCCACAGTGGGACGTATATCCCGAGGAGCGTCCCATTATGAGACGCTCGGCACGAAAAGCGACCCAAGAATGGGGAGCTTCTGTCGGACGTCGCCGGTGGACACGCCGACCGTCGCGCATGACGCTCTGGACGGGACCAGGCGACCGCTCGCCGTCGGCAGTCTGCCGGCACCTTCCGCCCGGCTCGCCCTCGGGCCCCGCTCGCCCCGGGGCCGCTCGCGCACGCGCCGTCTTCAGTGCACGTCGAGATCCCTTCGGGAAAATTCCGACACGTTAGGAGGAATGTTCCGCCCGGTGGCGAATTTCACGATTGCACCACTTGTGCACACGTTTGCACTAAGTGGGAGGTGGGTTCCGTGTTCCCCACGATTAAGGACGTGGCCGAGCGGGCGGGCGTCTCGCCGTCCACCGTTTCCCGGGTTATTGCTGATCACCCCAGGATCAGCCGGGCGACGAAAGAGCGGGTCCGGGCGGTGATGCGGGAGCTCAACTACCACCCCAACGCCGTGGCCCGCAGTTTGGTGCGGCGCAGGACCCAGACCATCGGCGTCGCGCTGTCCCGCTCCGCGGAGGCCGCCCTGGCCAATCCGTTTTTTCCCGAGGTCTTGCGGGGCATCGGCTCCTTCGCGCGGCAGGCTCGCTACTCCCTCACGCTGACTACCGCTACCACCTACGACGAAGAACGGCAGCAATGCATGGAACTTCTCACGCAGCGGCGGGTGGACGGGCTCATCGTCCTGGCGTCGCGCATCGACGACCCGCTGGTGGACTGGCTGGCGGAGAACGGGTATCCGTTCGTCGTGCTGGGCCGGGTGCCGGGCCGGGAAGTACCCCACGTCAACAACGACAACACGGCCGCCGCACGGCGGGCGACGGAGCATCTGCTGGAGCACGGGCACCGGCACATCGGGTTTGTCGGCGGTCCGCCGGATCTGGTCGTGAGCGTGGACCGGCTTGAAGGCTACAAGCAGGCGCTCGAGGCGGCGGGCATCCCGGTGCGGCCTGAATTCATCGTGTCTACCGATTTTAGTTACGAGCAGTCGTACGAAGCCGCCAGGCGGCTGCTGGCACCCGAGGCGGCAGCGCAGCACACGCCGCCGGCGGCGGTGGGCGCGGTTGCCTCGGCGGCGGGCGTCGAGCGGGCCGTGGCGGCGACGGGCGCTGAGCGGGCTGGGGCGGCGGCGGGCGTCGAGCGGGCTATGGCGGCGGCGGAGGCCCCGGCCGGGCCGTCGTCCGCTGAACGTACCGTCGCGCCGGCCATGCGACCGGACGGGGCTCAGCGTCCCACCGCGCTGGTGGCCATCGACGACGCGGTGGCGCTGGGCGTGCTGGCCGCGGCCCGGGACCTGGGCCTGCGGGTGCCCGAGGACGTGTCGGTGCTGGGGTTCAACGACTCGCCGGTGTGTCCCCACGTCGCGCCGCCGTTGAGCAGCGTGTCGATTCCGGTGTTCGAGATGGGCGTCGCGGCGGCCCGGATGCTGTGCGAACTGCTGGAAGGGAAGCCGGGCCCGGCCGAGGTGATCTTGCCGGCGGAGCTGGTGGTCCGGGCGTCGACGGGGCCGGCGCCGGCCGAAAGGCCTCCGGGCCTTGCGACGACTCTTGAGACGGCGGCGCCGGGGCCGCCGGTGGCCGCCCGGGCGCGGGGCGGGGTTGCCGGCCATTGACGTCAGCGGTCAGCGGCGGCATGCAGTGTGAAAGGAGGCGATGCCGGCGCGGCGCGTCGTGGCAGCGACGCCCGCGGCGAGCCGAAGCGAAACGACGGCGATGCAGAGGTTGGCGGAACCGATTTGCCAGAGGGAGGGACTGTCATGAAGCGGACTTTCAGTTTCGCGCTGGTGCTGGTTTTGACGCTGGCTCTCGGCGGCGCCGCGCTGGCGTCGACGCCGGGTGAGCTCCTTATCTGGGCCGACGACACCCGGGCCCCGGTCATGGAGGATCTGGGCCGGCAGTTCGAGGCCGAGTTCGGCGTGCCCGTCAAAGTGACGGAGCTGGGCTTCGGCGACATTCGCTCGCAGCTGGCGGTGGCCGGGCCGGCCGGCGAAGGCCCCGACATCATCGTGGGCGCCCACGACTGGCTGGGCGAGCTCATCGTCAACGGCTTGATCGAGCCCATTGACCTGGGCGACCTGGCCGGCGACTTCGAGCAGGTGACGCTGGACGCGTTCACGTGGGGCGACCAGCTGTACGGCGTGCCGATTGCGTTTGAGTCCATCGGGCTCATTTACAACAAGGCGCTGGTGCCCACGCCGCCGGCCACGTGGGACGAACTGCTGGACATGGCCGCGGCGCTGACCGACCGGGAGCAGGGCTACTACGGGTTCCTGATGCAAATGCCCGACCCGTACCACACGTTCCCGCTGTTCAGCGCGACGGGCGGCTACGTCTTCGGCACGAATCCCGACGGCACGCTGAATCCGCTGGACGTGGGCCTGAACAACGAAGGCTCGGTGCGGGGCCTGGAGGTGTTCGACCACCTCATCGAAAGCGGCCTGCTGCCGGTGGGCACGGACTACAACACCATGACGAGCCTGTTCAACCAGGGCCGGGTGGGCATGATCATCAGCGGCCCGTGGGCTTTGGGCGATGCGGCGGCGGCCGGCATTGACTTCGGCTTCACCCGCATCCCGACCATCGACGGCGGCCAGCCCGCGCCGTTCGTCGGCGTGCAGGGCTTCATGGTCAGCGCCTTCAGCGAAAACAAGATTCTGGCGGAAGTGTTCCTGAAGGAGTTCGTGGTCAATACCGACACGTACCTGGCCATGTTCGCCCGCGACCCGCGGCCGCCGGCCTACAAGCCGGCGCTGGACCAGCTGGAGGACAACCTGATCGTCCAGGGCGTGCGGGAGAGCGGCGGCGCCGGCGTGCCCATGCCGTCCATTCCGGAAATGGGCTCGGTGTGGACCGCCTGGTCCGACGCCATCGAGCTGGTCATGAACCAGGAGCTGGAGCCGAAAGAGGCGCTGGACATCGCCGTTCAGCAGATCCTGGACCTGATTCGGTCGTCGCGGTAAAGCGGCGGCGGCGCGGCCGGGGCGGGCCTGGGTCTGAGCCCGAGCCCGGGTGCGGCCGGGGCGGGCCCGGGTCTGAGCCCGAGCCCGGGCGCGGCCGGGGCGGGCCCGGGTCTGAGCCGGAGTCCGAGCGCGGCCAGGGCGGGCCCGGGAC
>QGSR01000448.1 GCA_003387805.1 Bacillota bacterium
GTCATCTATCTAGGCCGCCGGTTGCCCGGCGACTCCAGCGGCCTACCCGAGGGCTCCGCGGGCCGCGTCATCGCCCTCCTACTCGGCCTTGCTGCCGGTGGGGTTTGCCCAGCCGTCGAGTCGCCTCGACGCCGGTGCGCTCTTACCGCACCATTTCACCCTTACCCGCGGCGCCCGGCGGCATCACGCCGGGTTGCGGTGCTCCCGCTGGCCGCGGGCGGTATGTTTCTGTGGCACTTTCCCTGGGGTCGCCCCCGCCGGACGTTATCCGGCACCGTGCCCTGCGCAGTCCGGACTTTCCTCGAACGCGCGCCCGGAGGCACTGCGCTCGCGACCGCCCGGCCGGCTCGCCGACAACTATTTAGAACCAATCTAAATTACAGCTGCATGATGAGTATACCACGCCGGGCGGGTGGATCGCCGCGGTGTCCAATGGCTGGCCGGGCAGCAGCCCGTGACCGGCTTAAGCAGCGGGAACGCGGGCTGGGCCGCGGGCCGTCACCGGCCGTCCACGGCCTGGCGGATCCGTGCCCACAGGTCGGGGTGACGCTTTTGCAGGCTGAACGGCCGTCCGGCCGCGTCGACGAAGCCGTGAAGGGTGCGCCCCTCGGCCAGCAGTCCGGTTTCTTCCTTATGGGCGCTTTCCACGCGCACGATCCGGTATATGAATTCCAGCCGGGCGGGCGTGAGATTGCGGATCGCCGTGTAGACCGCCACCCGGTCATCGTAACGGGCGGGCCGGCGGTAGCGGCACTCCACCTCGCTGACGGGCAGGAAGATGCCGGCAGCCTCCAGATCACGGTAGGGCACGCCGCGGCGGCGCATCAGCTCGGTGCGGCCCTCCGTGAACCAGTCCAGGTAGTTGGCGTAATACACCAGGCCCATCTGGTCCGTTTCGCCGTAACGCACCCGCAGGATCACCGCGGGCTCGGCCTCGGGGACCGGCGCCCCGTCCGTTTTCGCGACAGCGGCCGCAGCCGCGGCTGCGGCAACCGCGGTATCTGCGCCGGCGCCGGCCGGGACCGCCGCACCTTCAAAACCCTCAAGGCTCCCCAGGCCGACCTGCACGCCGGCATTCGCAGGCGATCCGGCCGTCACCTCGCCAGCGTTGGCGTCGGCGCCTTGATTGGCCAACTCGTCGGCCCGGCGATTCTGCCCGCGGGGCACGTGCTCGAAGGTTACCCGCTCGAAAGCGCCCACCAGCCGGCGAACCTGCTGGTGCAGGGGCTGCAGGTGCTCGGCCCGCACGCGATACGCCCCCGACAATTGCCGGACCAGGAGTTCGCTGTCGGACCGCAGGGTGACCCGCCGCGCTCCCAGGTCGCGGGCACGCTCCAGGGCGGCGATGACGGCCCGGTACTCGGCCACGTTGTTGGTGGTGCTGCCCAGCGGCAGCGCGCCTTCTTCGATCACGCCGCCGTCGCCGTCGGCCAGCAGCCACCCGGCGCCCGCAGGCCCGGGATTGCCCCGGGAAGCGCCGTCGGTATACGCTATCACGTGCTCCATATCGGGAAGATCAACCACCCAACCAGGCCAGCAGGCGACCGCAGTTCTCGCAGGTC
>QGSR01000449.1 GCA_003387805.1 Bacillota bacterium
CGGCTCCATGAGTTCGGACAACCAGAACATGTTCGAAGCCATGCACTTGGCCGCCATGCTGAGCAACGTCCGCCACCCCCACCAGCCCGAGCGCTGGCCCGGCGCGCGGGAGGTGTGGCGCATGGCTACCGCCGGCGGCGCCCGCGGCCTGGGCGACCCCGATGAGCTGGGGCGCATCGAGGCCGGGTGCAAAGCGGACCTGGTTCTTCTGGACGCGGATTCGGCGGCGCTGAAGCCGCTGAATCATCCGGTGAATCCGCTGGTGTACATCGAGAGCGGCGCCAGCGTCGACACCGTCATCGTGGACGGCCGCCTGGTTGTCGCGGGCGGCCGGGTGCTGACCGTGGACGAAGACCGCCTCCGCCGCCGGGCGCAGGCGGCGGCCGAGCGGCTGCGGGCGGCCAACAAGGAGCGCTTCGAGCTGGCCCGGCGGCTGACGCCGTACATCGCCGCGGCCTGCCGGCAGGCGGTGCTGGAACCGTATCCCGTCAACCGCTATGCCGTTTCCGTCTAGGCGGGACGACAATACGGAGAATCGAGGCTGAGACGGTCGTGATCGAGTTTGCCGACGTGTCCAAGACGTACTCGACCAAGCGGGGCGAAACGGTCCACGCGCTGGACTCCATCAACCTGCACGTGCGGGAGAACGAGTTCATCACGCTGGTCGGGCCCAGCGGCTGCGGCAAGAGCACGCTGCTGAAGCTGGTTTCCGGGCTGGTGCCGCCCAGCTCCGGCGAAGTGCGGGTGCGGGGGCAAAAGGTGGAGGAGCCTTTTCCCGACGTGGGCTTCGTGTTTCAGCAGCCGGTGCTCCTGCCCTGGCGGACCGTCCTGGACAACGTGCTTTTCTCCATCGAGATGCTGGGACAAAACCCGAAGGCCGCCCGGCAGCGGGCGCTGGAGCTTTTGGAGCTGGCGGGCCTGAAAGGGTTTGAAAACAAGTACCCCCGGGAGCTGTCGGGCGGCATGCAGCAGCGGGTCTCCATTTGCCGGGCCTTGGTCCACGAGCCCAGCCTGCTGCTGATGGACGAGCCCTTCGGCGCGCTGGACGCGCTGACGCGGGAGGAGATGAGCATCGAGCTGCTGCGCATCTGGGAGCAGACGCGCAAGACCATTTTGTTCGTGACCCACAGCATTTCCGAAGCGGTGCTCCTGGCCGACCGGGTGGTCGTCATGAGCGCGCGGCCGGGGCGCGTCGTAAAAATCGTGCCCATCGACCTGCCGCGGCCCCGCAGCGCCGACATGGAGTTTGAAGCGGCGTTCAGGGAGTACCACGAGGAGATCCGGCGGCTCATTTTCGCCAACTGAGGGGAGGGTGAGGAGTGGAGAAATCGACGAAGTCGCTGGGCGCGTACGCGTGGCCCGTGGGGACGTTCATCGGCCTCATCATCCTTTGGGAGCTGGCGTACTACGTCTTCGACATTCCGAAATTCATCGTGCCGCCGCCCAGCGACATTTTGCGGGGGACGTGGGAGTGGCGGGGGTACGTGTGTGGGCGGACACTCCTGGGAGCTCTTGCCACGCGCGCGCGGGGTCCGTGTGAGGCGGTGATAAGCACAGGACG
>QGSR01000153.1 GCA_003387805.1 Bacillota bacterium
CGTCACTCGGGGGACGTCCTCGCCGGGACAGTTTCGACCCGGCTGGTGTCTTCACCTGTATTCATTAGGCACCGCCCGCTGAAATCCTTTGGGTCGACGGTCCCGTTTTTTGATTAGGACCTTCCGCAGGACCACGGTCGAGAAGCCGCCCGGTTTGGTATAAACTCTTTAGAGGATGGGTCTTTAGCCCGATATAGGAAAATGTAGGGAATTGAAGGGAGGTCACCTGCCCATGAGCAAAACGCGCTCCGGTGCGTGGCACCGGAGAATCGGCATCACAGGGCAGATTGGCGGGGGTTTTGCCGTCCTGTTACTCCTCATGGCGTTCGTCGCCTTCCTTGGACTTAAAGCGTTCAACGACGCGGTCACCTCGTTCGAAGAAGTGCTGGAAGCGGACGTGCGGGTGGCCATTGAGGCTCAGCGCCTTGAAGTTATCACGGGAAACTTGATTGACAGCGTCCTCCGCTATTTCCTGCCGTCGCAGGTGACGGCGGAAATGCACGAGGAATGGCTGCGGACCTACGCGTTTCTCCAGGAACACGTGAGATCCGAAAGCGGGCAGGCCCTTTTGGCCGACCTGTATGAAAGCCACCAGGAGTTTTTCGAGGCGTCCCAGGTGGAGTTCGCCGCGTTCATGCAGCAGGAGCGGCTGCAGGGCCTGGGGGCGAGGTCGCTGGAGCTGGTAGCGCAGCTGGTGGCGTACGTGGAGGAGCTCATCGCGGAAGCCGAGCGCAGCACCCGGGAGGCCGCGGCGCTGGCGCAGATGCGCATCCTCGCGGCGGCGGCGGTGGCGCTGGTGGCCGGCGTCGTTTTGGCGTTCTTTATCACCCGGGGCCTCAGCCGACCCATTCGGCGCGTCGCGGAGATGGCCGGACGCATCGCACAAGGGGATCTGACTGTGGAGCCGGTGCAGCTGCGGCAGTACGACGAAGTAGGCCAAATGGCCGAAGCGTTCAACATTTTGGCCGCCAACCTGCGCCATATCGTCCAGCAGCTCGATGAATCCACGGTGGCGCTGAACGAGCGCAGCGCCAACCTGGCCGCGTCGTCGGAGCAGGCGGCCCGGGTGACGGAGCAGATCGCGCAGACCATCGAGCAGGTGGCCGCGGGCACCGGCGAGCAGAGCCGCTCGGTGCACGAAGTGGTGGGCATCGTGGACGAGCTCAAGCGGGCCATCGACCGCATCAGCGAAGGCGCCCGGGAGCAGGCCCGCACGGTGGAAGAGGGCGCCCGGCTGGTGGAGGAGATCATGAACGCGGTGCAGGCGGTGGCGGAAAACGCGAGCCGGGTGGCGGCCGCGTCGGACAACAGCATGCAGACCGCCCGCTCGGGGGGCGAGACGGTGCGGCGCACCGTGTCGGGCATGGAGGAGATTCACCGCACGGTGTTCGCCACCGCGGAGAAAGTACAGCAGCTGGGCGAGCATTCGGCGAAAGTGGGCGAGATCGTCCAGGTTATCTCCGAAATCGCTGAGCAGACCAACTTGCTGGCGCTCAACGCCGCCATCGAGGCGGCCCGCGCCGGCGAGCACGGCAAGGGCTTCGCCGTGGTGGCCGACGAAGTGCGCAAGCTGGCCGAGCGGTCGGCCGAGTCGGCCAAGGAGATTGCGGAGCTGGTCGTCAACATGAAGGCGGGCGTGGACGAGGCGGTCCAGGCCATGCAGATCGGCACCGGCGAAGTACAGCGGGGCATGGAACGGGCCCGGGAGGCGGGTGCCGCACTGGAGGAAATCGTGGAGGCCTTGGCGGAGACCGACCGGCAGGTGCAGAGCATCACCCGGGAGGCGCAGGCCATCGCGGAGCGGGGCCAAATGGTTATCAAGGCGGTCCGGGACGTGGCCCGCATTACCGAGGAGAACACGTCCGCCGCGGAAGAGATGGCCGCGCAGAGCGACGAAGTCGTGCGGGCCATCGGAAACATCTCGGCCGTGTCCGAGCAGACCGCGGCGTCGTCCGAGGAAGTCAGCGCGGCGGCCGAGCAGATGCACGCGTCCATTCACGAGGTGGCCGAGGCGGCCCGGGAGCTCACCCGCATGGCCAAGACGCTGCGGGAGCCGGTGGAGCACTTTCGGATTTAAGGGCCGGCGGGCGGCCCGCCGGATACGCCACGGTGGCAAGGAGATGAGGTCATGAGCGGAGCAGCGGCCAAACGCACCGTCCAGGACCAGGCGCAGCTGGTGGTGTTCCAGCTGGCCGGTGAGTACTACGCGGTGGACATCCACCAAGTGCGGGAAATCATCCGGGTGCCCGACATCACCCGGGTGCCGCGCACGCCTGATTTCGTCGAAGGCGTCATCAACCTGCGCGGCAACGTCATCCCCATCATCGACCTGCGCAAGCGCTTCGGCATGGAGGCGTCGGAGGGCGGCGACGAGCAGCGCATCGTCGTGGTGGAGCTGGACGACAAGACGCTGGGCGTCATCGTGGACGCGGTGACGGAAGTGCTGCGCATCGACGGCGCCGCCATCGAGCCGCCGTCGCCGTATATCGTCAGCGTGGACACGCAGTACATGACCGGCATCGCCCGGGTTGACGAACGGCTCATCATCATGCTGGACGTGGGCCGGGTGCTGTCCGCCGGCGAGCGCGACGCGCTCAGGCGGTTTGAGGGGGAACCGGCGGCGGATGTCGACATTTGAGCTGACGCCTGAAGAAATGGAGCTGTTCCTCACCGAGGCCGCCGAACAGGTGGACACGATGGAGGAACTGCTGGTCGATCTGGAAAAGGGCGCGGAGCCGGACGCGGTCTCCGCCATTTTTCGCGCGGCCCACACGCTGAAAGGCGGCGCGGCCACCGCGGGCATGAACCAGACGGCCCGCCTCACCCACGCCCTGGAGTCGCTGCTGGACCAGATTCGCAGCGGGCAGCGGGACGCGGATCCCGACACCGTCGATGCGCTGCTGGAAGCGGTGGACATGCTGCGGACGTGCCTGACCGTCATCGAGGAGCACGGCACCGACGCGGGCGTGGACGTGGGGCCCTTGTCGGAACGGCTGGAGGCGTTGGTGGCGGGCGTGCCGGCCGAAGACGGGCCGGAGCGGGCGAGCGGTGAAGCGCCGGCCGCGGCCGAAGGCGCAGGCACCGAGGCGCCGTCGCCGGCGGTGGATCCGTCGCTGGCGGCGCTGGCCCGGGAGGCGGCCGCGGCGGGCCAGCGGGTGCTGGTGGTGCGGGTGACGGTGGAAACCGGCGCGGCCATGCCGTCCATCCGGCTGTACCAGACGCTCATGGTGCTGGACGAGGCGGGGCGGCTGGTGCGCACCGAGCCGTCCCGTGAACAGATCGAAGACCCTGCCTCCGAGCACTGGCACCTGGAGGCGGTGCTGGTGACGGCCCACTCGCCCGACGAGGTGCGGGCCGCGCTGGGCGAAGTTTCGTACTTGGAGCGCGTGGAGATTGAAGAGCCGGGGGTGCCCGCTGCCGGCGCGGCGGGCGCGGCCGGCGGGGCGGACAGGGCCCTTGCGCCGCCGGACGCGGGAGCGGCGCCTCCGGGCGCGTCGGACGCCGGCGCGGACGCTGGCACGGACGCCCCCGCACCCGTGGCCAAGACCGGCGGACAAGCTCCGTCCGCCGCGGCTCCGGCACCGGCCCCGCCGGCGGCCGGCGCTGCGCCGGAGGCGGGGAGCGCGGCGTCCGCGGCTTCCCGGACGGCGGCGGGCGCGGCCAACTCCGGGGGCGCGGCCCACGTGGCCGACACCGTGCGGGTCAGCGTGCGGGTTCTGGACCACCTGATGAACCTGGTGGGCGAGCTGGTCATCGATCGGACGCGCCTGGCCCGCCTCGGCCAGGTGGACATGGAAAAGCACGAGCTGGTGGAAGAGCTCAATTTGGTCGCGGGCCATCTGAACCGCATCAGCACCGACCTGCAGGACACCATCATGTCGGCCCGGATGGTGCCTTTGGACACGCTGTTCCGCCGCTTTCCCCGCATGGCCCGGGATTTGGCCCGCAAGCTGGGCAAGCAGGTCCGCTTCGTCGTTTCGGGCGAGGACACCGAGCTGGATCGGTCGGTCATCGAGCACATCGGGGATCCTTTGGTGCACCTCATCCGCAACGCCATCGACCACGGCCTGGAGCCGCCCGAGGAGCGGCGGGCCGCGGGCAAAGATCCCGAAGGCACGGTGCGGCTGGTGGCGTACCACCAGGAAAACCACATTTACATCGAAGTCAGCGACGACGGGCGCGGCATCAGCGCGGAGCGGGTGAAGCGCTCGGCCGTGGCCAAAGGCCTGATCACCGAGGAAGAGGCGCAGCAGCTGCAAGGCCACGAGGCGCTGGACCTGCTGTTTTTGCCCGGCTTCACCACCAGCGGCCAGGTGACCGACGTTTCGGGCCGCGGCGTGGGCCTGGACGTGGTGCGCCGCAACATCGAGCGGGTCAACGGCACCGTGTCCGTGGAGTCCACGGTGGGGCGGGGCACCGTCTGGACCATCCGGCTGCCGCTGACGCTGGCCATCGTCCAGTCCATGATGGTTCGCATTCACAAGACGGTCTTCGCGGTGCCTTTGGACACCGTGGACGAAATCGTGCTGGTGGACGGCCGGCGGGTGCAGCAGGCCGGCGGCTGGCCCATGGTGCCGGTGCGGGAGCAGGTCATTCCGCTGGTCAACCCCGGCGACGTGTGGGGCGCCGAGTTCCGGGCGGCGTGGGATGACAACGACAACAACCCGGTGGTGGTGCTGCAGTCGGCGTCGGGACCGCTGGCGCTGGCGGTGGACGAGCTCATCGGCGAACAGGAGACCGTCATCAAGACGATTGACGGCCTCGGCGGCGAGGTGCCGGGCGTCTCGGGCGCCTCGATTCTGGGCGACGGCTCGGTGGCGCTCATCTTCGACGTGACCGGCTTCGCCAAGGAGGTGCGGCGCATTGACCAACGCCACCGACGGCATGACGGCCGTCATGGAAAGAGCGCTTAGCCGCTCCGCGGAAGCGCTGTCGCGGTTTTTGGGCGATCGGATGCTGCGGCCGGCCCACCTGGCCCTGACCAACCACAAGCTGGTGGAGCTGCCGGTCGTGTGGGGCTCGGAGGACACCGCGGTGGCCGCCATCGCCCTGGAAGTGGGCGGGGATTTGGACGGATACCTGGTGCTGACCATCCCCATGGAGTCGCTGGAGCTTTTCCTGAAGCCCCTGCTGGGCGAGTTTGACGTGGAAGCGAACGAAGAGCTGGCCGACTCCGCCTTGGGCGAGCTGGGCAACGTGGTGGGG
>QGSR01000450.1 GCA_003387805.1 Bacillota bacterium
GCGGCGGGTGCCGTGCGGCGCATGCCGTGCGGCCGGGCTTACGAGGCGGCGGCCCGCTCGGCCATGTCCACCCAGCGGCCCGAGTGAAAGCGGAGCCCCAGCGTGACGGCCCGCATGGCCATGAAGACCAGCAGCGCCCACCATATAAGCGGAAGGGAAAGCCCGGCCGTCAGCCAGCCCGCGGCGATGATGCCCGCGAAGACGGCCGTGCTGAGCAGCATGGCGTTGCGCAGGTAAAGGGTGTCCGTCGCGCCGATTAAGATGCCGTCGAAGACGTAGGCCGCGGCGTTGACGGGCTGGCTGAGGGCCACGGCCCACCCCAGGCTGACGACGACGGCGATGACGTCTTCGTTGTGCGTGAAAAAGGCGGCGACGCCGTCTACGAACAGCAAGTACGCGGCGCCGAAGAGGGTGCCGATGCCGAGGCCCCAGACCAGCGCGGCGGTGCCGCTGGCGCGGGCCCGGAGCTGATCGCCCCGGCCCAGCCACATGCCCACCATGGTTTCCGTGGCGAAGGCGAAGCCGTCCACGCCGTGGCTGACCAGCTGCCAAAGCTGCATCAGGATGGCGTGGGCCGCCAGCAGGGTGGCCGACTCCAGCCGGGCCACCAGCGACGTGACCGCGGCGAAGGTGAGCACCAGCACCAGCGTGCGGACGAAAAGGTGGGTCTGCACGGCGAAAAACCGCTGCCAAGGCAGCTGCCGCCAGCGGCGCAGCCAGCTCCGGTCCCAGTAGTCGCGCACGCGCCGCCAGCCGATGAGCACGGCCGCGACCCATCCCGAACCTTGTGCAATGACGGAGGCCCACGCGGCGCCGACGACGCCGAAGGACGGAATCCCCCACGTGCCGGGCACCAGCAGCAAGTCGCCGACGATGTTGACGATGTTGACGCCGATGACGATGTACATGGGCACCAGCGCGTCGCCCTGGCCCCGCATAAAGGCCGTCAGCGCCAGCGTCATGAGGTAGAAGGGCGCTTCGAGAACGCGGATCTTGAAGTAGGCGTCGCCCAGCGCGGTGACCTCGGGCGTGGCGCCTACCAGCGCGAAGCCGATGACGGAAACGGGCCGGCGGAGCAGGATGAGGGCCGCGCTGAACACGACGGCGATGGTCATGGACTGGAACAGGACCAGCGTGGCGCCGCGGCGGTCGCCGGCGCCCCAGCGCTGGGCCACCAGCGCGGTGGTGCCCATGCGCAGGAAAAAGAACATTTGCAGGACGACGCTGAGGATGACGCCGCCGGCTGCGGCGCCGGCCAGCTGCTCCACGTCCGGCAGCCGGCCCAGCACCGCCGTGTCCACGATGCCCAGAAGCGGCACCGCCAGCGTGGAGATGACCGTTGGCACCGACAGCCGCAGAAGATCCCAGTGGATTTCTTTGCTCAGCCACAGCGGCCGCCCCGCCGCGGCCTTGGTGTCGCGTTCGGAAATGGCGGTGACGCTCCTTTCGATGCGCCGGGACGGAAGCAGTGAAACCATTGTACCAGATTCGGGGCGCGACGAAGGCGCGGCGGGTTATGTTCGTTTTCCGCTGCGTAGGAGATTTGGTC
>QGSR01000154.1 GCA_003387805.1 Bacillota bacterium
GTCCGGTACCGCGGGTCGACCCCGACAAACCGGGTGTCGACGCCGCTTTCCTCAAGATACCGCCGCAAGAAGCGCCCGTGGCCGTCGTCGCCCACCCGGCTGATGAGCCCAGTGCAGGCCCAGGCGCGCCAGGCCGACGGCGATGTTGGCTGCGGACCCGCCGAGATACTTGTTGAAGGACTCGACTTCTTCCAAGGGCCGGTGCAGCTCGTTGGCGTACAAGTCCACGATGACGCGGCCGACCGTGAGCACTTCCATGGGAACCGCCTCCTACAGGCCGAAGGTCTCCCGCAGGTAGCGGCGGTTGCGCACCGCCACCGCCAGCGTGTCCTCGCCCGGCTGGACGACCCGGTCCTGCTCCACCACCAGCCACCCGTCGTAGCCCGCTGCCTTGAGCTCGTCGAGGATCGCCCGCAGGTCCAGCGAGCCCGTCCCCAGCTCCACGAAGACGCCTTCCTTTGCCAGCGGGGTGTAGCCCTTGCCCTGAGCGATGCCGGCCCGCAGCCGATCCATGTCGATGTCCTTGAGGTGGACCAGGCCGATGCGGGAACCCCAGCGGCGCACGGTCTCCAGCGGATCGCCGCCGCCAAAGGCCGTGTGCCCGGTGTCCAGGCAGAGGCGGATGCGATCGGGATCAGTGGATTCCAGCAAACGCTGCACCTCAGCCGGGTGCTCAATGTAGGTGCCGCCGTGGGGGTGGAAGCTGACCGTCAGGCCCAGGTCCCGGCAACGGTCGGCCGCCTGGTGAAGTCCCTCCACAAAGGCCTTCCACTCGTCGGCCGTCATGCCCCGGACGGCCGTTTCGCTGGTCCGCCCGGCGATGGCCTTGCGCATCTCGTCGCCCTCATCGGACAGCAGGATGTCCTTGGCGCCCAGGGCCGCCAAGAGGCGCGCCACCTCGTCGACCGCCTTGAAGGAAGCGGCATGCGCCTCCCGCTGCCGGAAATTGACCGGCACGAAGGCCGCGATCATCGCGAGCTGGCGCCGGGCGAGCTCCTCCCGCAGCACGGCCGGGTCCATGGGCAGGTAGCCCGCGGGCCCCAGCTCCGTCCCTGCAAAGCCCGCGGCGGCCATCTCATCCAGCACTTCGGGCCACGGCTTCTGCGGGCCCCAGCCGGGGATCTCGCAAATGCCCCAAGTGATGGGGGCTGAGCCGACCCGCATCGTCAGGCCACCCCCTCGCCCGCGGCCGGGAGGCCAAGCGCGTCATCGGCGACCGCGCCCACCGCGACGGGTTTCCCGGTGCGCAAGGACTCGCGGGCCGCCAGGGCGATCTCCAGCGACTTCTCGCCGTCCTCCACGCCCACGGACGGCTCGCGGCCTGTGCGCAGGCAGTCGACGAAATGCTGCATCTCGGCCAAGTACGCGTCGCGGAAGCGCTCGAGGAAGTCGGCCACGCAGTCGTGGCTGCCGTGCCCGTTCTGCAGCACGACCACCGGGTGTCTCTGGAAATACCCGATCTGGATGCAGCCGTTGGTGCCCAGGACTTCCGTGCGGATGTCGTAGCCGAACCCGGAGTGGCGGGTGTTGTCGTGCACGCCCAGGCCCCCGCGCTGGAACTGCAGCGTCACCACGCCCGTGTCGATGTCGCCGGCTTCCGCGTACTGGTGATAGACAAACAGGCCGCCCGCGGCGTACACGGTGGCCACTTCGTCGTCCATGAGCCAGCGGGCCAGGTCAAAGTCGTGCACGGATGAGTCCACAAACAGCCCGCCGCTGGTGCGCACATACGAAAGCGGCGGCCCCGAAGCGTCGCGGCTGGTAAGGCGGATGAGCACGGGCACGCCGATCCGCCCGGAGCGGATCTGCTCATAGGCGTAGGCGTAGCCCGGATCGAAACGCCGCATGAAGCCGAGCTGGTACTTGACCTTGCCCCCCGCCAGCAGCTCCCGGATGCGCCGGGTGGTGGCGAGATCTTTCGCGGCCGGTTTCTCGGAAAAGATGTGCTTGCCGGCGGCCACGCACTCCCGCACGATCTCCTCGCGGATCTCCACCGGCGTGGCGATGACCACCGCGTCGACCTCGTTCAGGTGCACGAGCTCGCGCCAGTCGTCAAACGAGTACTGGACGCCCAGCTCCTCCCGGAGACGCTCCCGGGCGACCCGGTCCGGGTCGGCCAACGCGACCAGACGCGCCCCGGAGACGCTCCCGGCCAAATTGCGGGCGTGGCGCGCCCCCATGCGCCCTACCCCGATGACACCGACTTGCACCCGTTCCATCTTGCCTTCCATCGGCCTGGCCACTCTCCTCACTTTCCCGCAGGCTTCTGGCTCATCTCGCCGCTAAGCCATTGAAACGCCGGATCGATGTGAAACCGCCATGCCCGCTCCGGACCGGCCATGACGTTGAAGTAGTACACGTCGTAGCCCGGAGGCGCCGCCACCGGGTGGTACCCCCGCGGCACCAGCACCGCGTCGCCGTCGCCGACGGCGATGGTGACGTCCAGCTCCCGGTCGTCGGTGTACACCCGCTGCAGGGCGAAACCGCCCGCCGGCCGGATGCGGTGGTAGTAGACCTCTTCCAGGTACGTCTCCTCCGGCGGCCGGTGGGTGTCGTGCTTGTGGGGCGGGTAGCTGGACCAATTGCCGCCCGGGGTGATGACCTCCACCAAAAGCAACCGCTCGGCCGGGAGGTTGCCCATCAGGATGTTGTGGATGCGGCGCCGGGCGCTGCCGCTGCCCCGGTCGACCACTTCCACGTCCTCCGGCGTGATGAGCCGCGCCTCCACGCCCCGTTCTGCCGGTGCCCCGCAGCGGGCGTACTCAAGTTCCGTCTCGGCCGTGATCCGGTAGCTGACCCCGGGCGGGAGGTACACCGCCCAGGGGAGCCCCGAGAAAACGTCCATGCGCTCGCCGATGCGCTCCCACGTGCCCCGGTCGGACGCGACCGTCGCCCGGCCGGAAAAGAGCACCAGCCCCACCTCTTCCCCGCCCGTGTGGCCGCTGTCGGACTCGCCCGCGGCCAGCCGGTGGACGGAGAAGCTCACGTAGCGCCACCCGGCGCTCTCCGGCGTCACCGCGATCGGGGTGCGGCCGCCGGACGGGCGGATGTGCAGTGCCGTCATCGGCTCGCGCCCTCCTTCCCGTTTAGGGCGGTCATGTCCAGAGCGGTCATCCCGGCGCGCCTCCTTAGTAGTAGAAGCGCTGCTTGCGCCGGGCTTCCTCGTATGCGGCCCGGGCCTGCTGCACGCTGGCCTCGCCGGAGACTTCAGCGATGGGCACATCCCACCAGCTCTCGTAGCCCGGCACCCGGACCGCCGGGTCCACCACCGCGTGGATGACCACGGTGCGGTCAGCTTGCCGCGCCTTCTCGAGGGCCTCCCGCAGCGACGCCTCGTCCGTGGCCTTGTAGGCGATGGCCCCCATGCTCGCGGCGTTGGCGGCGTAGTCGATGCTCAAGTACTCACCGTCCAGGCGGCCCGTCTTGGCGTCGCGGTAGCGCAGCTCGTTGCCGAAGGACGGCGTCCCCGAGGACGTCTGCAAGCCGTGGATGGACTGGAAGCCGCCGTTTTCCACGACGATGACGATGAGCTTGTAGCCCTCCTGGATGGAGGTCACGATCTCGGTGTTCATCATCAGGTAGCTGCCGTCGCCCACCAGGACGAAGACCTCCCGCTCGGGCGCGGCCATCTTGACCCCAAGGCCGCCGGGGATCTCGTAGCCCATGGTCGAGTAGCCGTACTCCAGGTGATACCCCTTGGGATCCCGCGTCCGCCACAGCTTGAGGAGATCCCCCGGCATGCTGCCCGCGGCGTTGACCACCACGTCCTTGGGCCCGCACGCTTCATTGACGATGCCGATGAGCTGCGGCTG
This sequence comes from Bacillota bacterium, assembly GCA_003387805.1. Taxonomy (GTDB): domain Bacteria; phylum Bacillota; class Limnochordia; order Limnochordales; family ZCTH02-B6; genus CALJUZ01. The sequence goes on from QGSR01000154.1 coordinate 3,813, forward strand.
GGTAAGCCCCTTCTCGGAGGTGCGGGAACGCTGCCGGTCCACCTCCGCGTCCCACTCGGCCTTGAGCCGCGCCACCTCCTGGCGGTACCCGGCGTCCGTGCCGCCGGCCTGCGCGAGCCGGGCGAGCAGCGCCGCCAAGGTTTCCCGGGCGTCGCCCACCAGCGGCAGCGCCCCGTGTTTGTAGGCGTCAAAGGCCGCGATTGTGATGCCGATGAAGCCCACGTCCGGATGCTGGAACGCCGTCTTGGACGCGGTGGTGAAGTCGGACAGGCGCGTGCCCACGCAGATCACCAGGTCGGCCCGGGCGGCCAGACGGTTCGCGGCCAGCCCGCCGTTGGCGCCGATGGCACCCACGTTGAACGGGTGATCCCACGGGAGGCTGCCCTTGCCCGCCTGGGTTTCGCAGACGGGGATGCCAAGCGCCGTGGCAAACCGGTCCAACACCGCCGACGCTTCGGAGTAGAGGACGCCGCCGCCGGCGATGATGAGGGGCCGCTGGGCCTGCCGGATCATCTCTACGGCCAGCGCCAGTTCGCTTTCAGGGGGCACCGGCCGCGGGATGCGCCAGACGCGCTTTTCAAAGAAGTGGGCGGGGAAGTCGTAGGCCTCGGTCTGCACGTCCTCGGGCAAGGCCAGCGTCACCGCGCCCGTCTCGGCCTGGTCGGTGAGAACCCGCATCGCCTCCGGCAAAGCCGACAAGAGCTGCTCGGGCCGGTAGATGCGGTCCCAGTACCGGGAAACCGGCCGGAAGGCGTCGTTGACGCTCACATCCTGGCTGCCGAAGTACTCCAGCTGCTGCAGCACCGGATGGGGAATCCGGTTGGCGAAGATGTCGCCGGGCAAAAGCAGAACCGGGAGGCGGTTGATGGTGGCCGCCGCAGCGCCGGTGACCATGTTGGTCGCGCCGGGACCCACCGACGACGTGCAGGCGAAGGTCTGGAGCCGGTTTTTCATCTTGGCGTAGGCGGCCGCGATGTGCACCGCCGCCTGCTCGTTGCGGGGCTGATAGTAGGTGAGATCGCCCAGTTCCTCCAGGGCCTGGCCGAGGCCGGTCACGTTGCCGTGGCCGAAAATCCCCAGCACCCCGGCGAAAAAGGGCTGCTCGACGCCGTCGCGCAGCACGTATTGACGAGCCAGATAGCGCACGATGGCCTGGCCTACCGTCATCCGCACCGTCTTCATCGCCATCCCACCTTCCATGAATCCGTAAGCGCTTTCATATGTGCGAGGATTCCATGCATTCCCTCGGATTCCTCTCTTACGGGAGCGATTCGCGGCTTAAAGCGCGCAACTTTGCGGGCGTTGCGAATTGGGCTCAACCGCTGGCGTCCCGCCCGGCGCGGGC
>QGSR01000155.1 GCA_003387805.1 Bacillota bacterium
AAAAAGCCCTTCGCCACCGAGGCGGAAACGCCCAGCGTGCCGGGGGCCCCCGGGGCCTTGGAAGTGCCGGGGCCGGCGCTGGCCGGGGCGGCCGGGACGGCGGTGCTGAAACGGGCGCTGCCCGCCGGCGCCGCCGCGGACCCCGTGTGGCGGGCCGCCGAGCTGTCTTTGACGTGCGTGGACCCCGGCCCCGCCGTGGTGGCCGACGGCGCCCTGGCGCTGCACGTGTCGCGGGTGTCGGGCACCCCGCCCGGGTCCATGACGGCCGCGGTGGACATCGTCGTCGACGGCGCGGTGCGCCGCACCGTCATGGTGCGCTGCGACGCGCTGGTGGCGCTGGACGTGCCGGTGGTGACGGCGCCCGTGGCCCGGCACGATGCGCTGACCGAAGACAACGTCGCGGTGGAACGCCGCGAGTTTGCCAGCCTGCCCCGGGGGCTGCTGCTGCCCGAGGCGGTGCTGGCCGGCCCGGGCGCCGGCCTGCGGGCGACCCGGCCTTTGACCCCGGGCACGGTGCTGACCGACTCCATGGTGGAGGCGGCGCCCGTGGTGCTGCGGGGCGCGCCGGTGACCATCGTGGCCGCTACGGCCCGCATCCACGTGGCGGCGCCGGGCGTGGCGCTGGAGGACGGGCGCGTCGGCGACGTCATCCGGGTGCAGAACAGCCTTTCAGGACAAGTGATTCGGGCGCGAGTGGCCGCCGCGGACCGAGTGGAGGCTATCGTGCCGTGAACGCAGGGCCCGCCGCGCGAGGCGGGAGAAAGGAGCGGACGCCCGTGCTCAGCATAAGGAAGCAGTGGCGGCTGCCGGCGGCCGTGCTGGCGCTCATCGCGGTGCTGGCCGCCTGGGCGCCGGCCGCGGGAGCCACGTCGCTCTGGAGCGAAGGAGATTCGCTGTTTTCGGATCGCAAAGCCCGCCGCGTGGGCGATCTGGTGACCATCATCATCGTGGAGCGGGCCCAGGCGACCCAGTCCACCGCCACCCAGGCGGGCCAGGACGCCGCGCTGCAGCTGGGCCCCATTTCGCTGGCGGACATCGTGCCCGTCATCCCGCCCATCAGCGCGTCGGGCAGCGACAGCAACGCGGCCCGGGGCAGCACCACCCGGGGGGGCTCGCTGAACGCCCGCATGACGGCGCAGGTGGTGGACGTGCTGCCCAACGGCAATCTGCTCATTGAGGGGCGGCAGACCATCATCGTCAACGAAGAAGAGCAGATCATCGTCGTCAGCGGCATCGTGCGCCCGCAGGACATCGCGCCGGACAACACGGTGCTGTCCACCTTTATTGCGGACGCGACCATCACGTATTCGGGCACCGGGCCCATCGCGGAGAAGCAGAAGCCCGGCTTGCTGACGCGGCTTTTGAACTGGCTGTTTTGACCTCTGGCAGCGGTTTGCGGGCGGCGCCGGCCGCCCGGGGAGGAGGGCGTTGTCGTGAAACGGCATATGCTCGTCTTGATGCTGGCCGTCGCCGTCGCGACGTGCGGGGCCGCGGCCTTCGCGCAGGCGTCGGACGACGGGGCCGAGGCGCCCCGTGTCACGGTGACCACGGTTCCTTCGCCGTCCGCGGCGTCCACGCCGCATCAGCCGACGGTGCGGGTGAAAGATATCGCCCGGTTTGAGGGCGTACGGGACAATCAGCTGTTCGGCATGGGGCTCGTCATCGGCCTGGAAGGCACCGGGGACGGACGGGGCAGCCAGGCCAACGTCCAGATGGTGGCCAACATGCTGGAGCGGTTCGGCATCACGGTGGACCGCGAGGCGCTGCGGCTGCGCAACGTGGCCGCGGTGATGGTGACCGCCGATTTGCCGGCCTTCGTGCGGCCGGGCGACCGCATCGACGTCACGGTGTCGTCGTTCGGCGACGCTCGCAGCCTCCAGGGCGGCTTTTTGCTGCAAACGCCTCTGGAGGCGGCCGACGGGCGCGTGTACGCGGTCGCGCAGGGGCCCGTGTCCATCGGCGGCTTCAACGTGCGGGCCGGCGGCTCGGAGGTGCAGCGCAACCACACCGCCGTGGGCATCGTGCCCGGCGGCGCCATCGTGGAGCGGTCGGTGCCCGCCGAGGTGCTGCAGGGCGACCGGCTGACCTTGATCCTGCACGAGCCGGACTTTACGACCGCGGCCCGGGTGGCCGAGGCCATCAACCGGGTGTTCACGCCGGATACGGCCCGGGCGCTGGACCGCAGCGCCATCGAGGTGCGGGTGCCGTCGATTTTCATGAGCCAGCCGGTAGAATTTATCGCCCTGGTCGAAGAGATCGAGGTGACGCCCGACGCGCCCGCGCGGGTGGTCATCAATGAGCGGACGGGTACCATCGTCATGGGGCACCGGGCCCGCATCGCCACGGTGGCGGTGGCCCACGGCGGCCTGACGGTGCGGGTGGAGACGGAACCGCAGTTCGGCTTCCTGCCGCCGGCCGAGGAGGGCGGCGCCCCGACGCCGGTGGTGGTGGAGACGACCCGCATTGACGTGCAGGAAGGCGGCGACGTGGTGCTGATTCAGGGCGGCGCCAGCGTCGAGGACGTGGTGCAGGCGCTGAACGCCATCGGCGCGTCGCCCAGGGACATTATCGCGGTCCTGCAGGCCATCAAGGCGGCAGGAGCATTGTACGGCGAGCTGGAAGTTCTCTGAAAGCGGTCGTGAGCGAAGGCGGCGGAAGGGGCGAGGAAACGTGACGGAACCCGTCGACGGAGCGGGCATGAGGCCCGTCCCGGCCGATGCATCCACGGTGCGGCGCGCAGGCGCCCGGGCCGAGGCGGCGGCCGCGGCCAACACCGGACCCGCGCCCGATCTGCCTCCTCCTTCCGCCGGCGAAGCGGCCCGCCTGCAGTGGGCCGCGGAGCAGCTGGAGTCTCTGTTCATCAACGAGCTGTGGAAGAGCATGCGCCGGACCGTCAACAAGACGGGCATGTTCGATGGCCCGGGCGTGCAGCTGTTTGAGGAAATGCTGGACGAGGAGCGCTCCAAGGTCATGGCCCGGGCCGGCGGCCTGGGGCTGGCCGCGCTCCTGTACGAGCAGCTGTCTCAGTACCTCCCCGAGGCGCCCCGCGGCGACGCCGCGGCGGCAGCCGTCCATCCTGCCGACGAACAAGCCGGCCCGGAGGCCGACGAGCCGGGCCCGACGACGGACGAGCCGAAGCTCCCGCCCGCCGACGAACCCGCCCCGTAGCGCGGCAGGACAATGCCAGCCGGTATGGAAGATTTTGAGACACATTCTGACCGTGGAGAGGATGACCGCGTTGGCTTCCCTCGTCCGCCGCACCGCCACCTTGGTGTTGCTGCTGCTGTTTGCCGCCGGCGTGCAGGCCGCGGCGCGCGTGTATCCCCTGGAAGCCGTCCAGCCGGGCCTGCGGGGCACGGCGAAGACGGTTGTCCGGGGCACGGAAATCGAAACGTTCGAGGTGGAGTTTCTCGGGGTCATGCGCGACGCGGGCCCGGCCGGGGACTTGATTCTCATCCGGGCCTCGGGCGACGTCATCGATCGCACCGGCGGCATCGCGGCCGGCATGAGCGGCAGCCCCGTTTACATCGGTGATCAGCTGGTGGGCGCCATCGCCTACGCCTACTCGCTTTCGGACCACCGTATCGGCTTCGTGACGCCCATCCGCGATATGCTCGAGGTGCTGCGGATGCTGGAGCCGGACCGGGAGGCCGCGCCGGCCGTGCCCGCGGACGAGCCGGGCGCCACCGACGGCGGGCCGGCCGCCGGGCCGCTGGCGGGGACGGGCGAAGTGTCCGTGCGGGAAGTCATCCTCGCCGAGTCGTGGCAGGAGGCCGGGGAACTGGCGCGGGAGGCTCCGCCCGGCACCATGGTGTTCGCGCCGGTGCGGGCGCCCCTCTTGGCGTCCGGATTCAGCAGCCGGGCCTTCGCCCGCCTGGGCGAGGATCTGCGGGCGTTCAACCTGGTCCCCGTGCAGGCGGGCGGGCAGGCGCCGCCCGAGGCGGCGTCCGCGCCGGCGCTGGAGCCCGGCAGCGCCTTCCGCGTGCCGCTGGTGCGGGGCGGCGTCAGCCTGACGTCCCTCGGGACCGGCCCCTACGTGGCGGGCGACCGCTTCGTCGGCTTCGGGACCTCGGTTCTCGCTAGCGGCCCCGTGGACTACGTCACCACGTCGGCCTACATCCATTATGTGGTTCCCTCCATTGACATTCCGTTTAAGATCGGCTCTGTCCTGGAGCCGGTGGGCGCTTTGACCCAGGACCGCAGCGCGGGCGTGGCGGGGCGCATCGGGCAGACGCCCCGCATGATCCCCGTGACCGTGTCGGTGCAAGACTTGGATCGCGGCGTGACGCGGACGACCAACTTCGAAGTGGCGGCCGACGAAAGCTTTATCGTCAGCCTGGCCACCTCGGGCGCGCTGTCGGCCCTGGACCGCAGCCTGGACCGCCTGGGCCGGGGCACGGCTCGGGTCGTTTTCCGCATTGAAGGCGAAGGCATGCCCAAGCCGCTGGTGCGGGACAACCTCTACTACAGCGAGGCCGACATCGCGGCGCTGTCGCTGCTGGAATTCATGGAGGCCGTGTCCCTGGTGGTCCGCAACCGCTTCAGCCCGGTGGAGCTGACCCGCATCCAGCTCACCGCGCAAGTCGAGGAGGCCCGCTGGACGGCCCACATCGAGCGGGCCACCCCCGACCGGCGGGAAGTGCGGCCCGGCGAGACGGTGCGCATCGAAGTGCAGCTGCGGCCGTACCGCAGCGAGCCGGTGCGGGAAGTCATCGCGCTGACGGTGCCCGAGGACGCGGCGCCCGGCTACGTGACGGTGGAGGTGCGGGGCGGCGGCTGGGGCCTTAGGCCGCCCATCGAGGCCGAAGAGGACATCGTGGACGATCCGGAGGAGGTCATCGGCATCGTCGACGACCTGGAGCGGCTCATCGACGAGTTCGTGCGGCGGGAGCGCAACAACGAAATCGTGGCCGAGTTTTACGGCCGCCGCTCGGCCAATTTCGGCGAGACCGAGGCCGGCGACGAAGCCGCGGACGACGGCGCCGAAGAGCCCGCGGCGGTGGCGGACCTGCGGGAGGAGCCGCCGGTCGGCGTCAGCGGGTGGTTCGAGCGCCATGCGGGTGGCGGCTGGGTGGTGGAAACGCGGCCGACGCGCTACGTCATCCTCGGATCCCAGATATTCGACTTGTACATCACCGGGCCTGAAGA
>QGSR01000451.1 GCA_003387805.1 Bacillota bacterium
GAGTAGCGCCCGCGGAACGCCGGCCGCGCTAGCCCGCGGGCGCCGAATTCATGTACTTAAGCTTGCGTCGCTGCTCCCATTCCACCGCCAGCAAGTCTTCGTCCTTGTAGCGCAGGGCGGCCGCTACGTGCTCCAGATCCCGGACGAGGCGGCGCAGGCCATCGGGCTCCAGCGAGGCGGCGTGATCGGTGCCTTTCCACGTGCGGTCCAGCGTAAAATGACGCTCAATCCACTCCGCCCCCAGGGTCATGGCCGCGACGTCGGCGGCGATGCCCAGGTGGTGCCCCGAGAAGCCCACGGCTTTCACCGCGCCGCCGTATTCCTGCCGCAGGCGCCGAATTTCCAGCAGGCACAATTCTTCGAACTTCACCGGATACCCCGACGTGCAGGCGTACAGCACGGTGTCCTTGAGGCGTTCCCGCCGCGCCATCGTTTCCACGATGCGTTCCTCTTCGGCCCGGGTCGTCATCCCGAGGGAGATGTGAATGTCGCCGCCGAAGTGGTCGCACAAGTAGCGCAGCAAGTCGTAGTGCGTGTTGGTGGCCGACGGGACTTTGATGTACGGCGGCTGCAAGCTGGCGATTTCCCGGGCGCTGGTCATGTCCCAGACGCTCGAGCTGTACATGACGCCAAACTGCTGGCACACCTCTTTCAGCTGCCGGTGTTGATGGACCGTAAACTCCAAGGCCTCCCGGTGGGCGCCGTAGGTTGGGCCGTACGCGTGCGCCGGTACTGGGTGCGGGGCGTCGTACTGCTCGGGCGTCAGCAGTTCGCGCGGATTTCGCTTCTGAAACTTCACGGCGTCGACCCGGCACAGTTGCGCCGCGATGCGCACCATTTCTTTGGCGGTCTCCAGCTCGCCCCGGTGGTTGCAGCCGATTTCCGCCACCACGTAGGGTCGTTTCACCGTTCATTCCCCTCACCGTTTTGGTGTCGCCGGATGAGCTCGGCCAGCTCCCGCAGGCAGCCGTGCCCGCCGGGCGTCTCCAGGACTAGGTGGGCCGCCGCCAGCGCCGCGGGGGCAGCATCGGCCGGCGCCACCCCGCAGCCCACGGCCCGCATGCACGGCACATCCGGCTCGTCGTTGCCGACGTAGAGCGTAAACGCCGGGTCGATGCCGCGCCGTCGCAGCCACGCCAGCATGGTTTCCAGCTTCTCGCCGGTGACGACGCACTCGAGGCCCAGCTTCTCGCAGCGGCGGCGCACGACCGGGTTGGTCTCGCTGCTCAGCACCAGCAGCCGTACGCCGTTTTCTTTCAGCCGCGCCAGGGCCCAGCCGTCGCCCCGGTGGCACCACGCCGCTTCCACGCCCGCCTCGTTGACGAGCACCCGGTTGTCGGTCAACACCCCGTCGAAGTCCATGACGATGGCCTCTACTCGGGACGGGAGCGCCGCTGTCCTCTCGCCCTGCAGCCGCCGGCGCAGCAGCGCTTCGGCGAGGAAAAAGTCCAATTCGTCGTCGATCTCCACGCTGCGTTCCGGCGGAATCTCGTAGACGGCCGTCCGCCCCGCGAAGCGGTGCCGCTCGCGGATGAAGGC
>QGSR01000452.1 GCA_003387805.1 Bacillota bacterium
TCGTGTATCCGTTCAAGTTCCTGCACTACGGCGGCGACTGGATGGCGCCCATCAATGACGCGCTGGGCGCGGTGCTGCTGGGCGAGCTGGACGCCGACGCGGCGCTGGCCGAAGCGCAGCAGCGGCTGGACGCCCTGACCGGGCGGTAAGCCGGTTCATCGGGAAACCAGCGGGCGTCCGGGGCGGCGTGGCCGTCCCGGACGCCGGCCGTTCCCCGGCAAGAGCCGGGAACGAAGCCGCACCACGGCGAGGGGAAGTGGGTGCTTTGCCTCGGCGACTAAGCCAGCGAATGCAGGAAGCGCTGGCGGCCTACTTGTTTCTGTTGCCCTTTGGACTCAGTTTGCTCATCTTCTTCGGCTACGCATTCGTTCGCTCGATTTACTTCAGCTTTACGGACTACAACATGTTCGACCCGCCCAACTGGGTGGGACTGGCCAACTACGCGGCCATTTTCCGTGAAACCCGCTTCCTCACCGCGCTGCGCAACAGCATCGGGTTTTCGCTCATCGTCACCGTCTCCCAGACCGCGTTCGCGCTGCTTTTGGCCGTCGTGCTCAACGCGCGCATCCGCGGCATCGCCTTTTTCCGGACGGCGTACTACATGCCCAGCGTCGCGTCCAGCGTGGTCGTGACGCTGATTTTCCTGTGGGCCTTCCAGAGGACGGGCCTGTTCAACTACCTGCTGGGGCTGTTCCGGACCTACTGGCCCATGCTGCTGGCCTTCCTGGTCCTGGCGGCCCTTTTCCAGGTGCTGCAGGTTCTGTGGGATCGGCGCCGGGGCCACCCCGCCCGGTGGCTGGAGCCGGGGGCGGTGCTGACGTCCCTGCTGCTGGCGGCCGCGGGCGTGGCGGCTTTGTGGGCCACGGGCCGGCTGACGCCCGTGGAGACGGAACCGGTCCGCATCGTCTGGCTGAACACGCGCCGGACCATCCCCGAAGGCGGCGGCTGGTTCTCGCTGCCGCTGCCGCTGATTTCCATCATGATGCTGAATACGTGGACCACGGCGCCCACGTTTATGCTGCTGTACCTGGCCGGCCTGCAGGACATTCCCAAGGAGCTGTACGAAGCCGCGGCGGTGGACGGCGCCAACCGGTGGCAGCAGTTCCGCTACGTGACGCTGCCCCAGCTCAAGCACATCACCTTCCTGGTCATGGCGCTGGGGCTCATCGGGACGCTGCAGATGTTCGACCAGGTGGCGGTCATCGGCTCGGCGGCGCCCCTGGACTCGGTCATTACCCTGGCCTATTACGTCTACAGCAACGTCTTCCCCGGCGGCGCCCTGCCCCGGGTGGGCATGGCCAGCGCGGCCGCCGTGATTTTGGCGATCCTGACCCTCATCGCCGTCCTCATTCAGCGCAGGGTGGTGGAAGGCAATGACTGAGACGCGCAGCGGCGGGGCGGCCACCGGAACCGCCGCCGCGGGGCGGCCGGCGGCCGCGTTGAAAATACCGGCCACGGCGCTGCCGCCGGAGGAAATGGCGCGCCGCCAGGCCGCCGCCCGCCGGGCCTGGGCCCGGGCGGGCCTGGTATACACGC
>QGSR01000156.1 GCA_003387805.1 Bacillota bacterium
AGGACGCCGATCCAATCGCCGGCCGTTTCCAGCAAGCTGCTCAGGCCCCGCAGTCCCGTTCCTTTGTCCAGGGCCGTGGTCAGCCCGTGCTGGCGGGGCTTTAGCGCCGGCGCGCCGATGGGCGGATGAAGGTCCATGCGCAGCCTCTCCCCTTTCGCTCCCGCCTAGCACGGTATGCCGTAGGTGGAATATTGTCACTCTCCACACGAAGTGCTACACTGGCATTGAAGATGCGGTCGGGGTGCGCGAAACAACGGAGCAGTGGAGGGAACGCATTGACTCGCAGGCCGAGACCGAAGATTACCATCGTAGGAGCCGGCAACGTCGGCGCGACCGCCGCCCATTGGGCCGCCGCCAAAGAACTGGGGGACATCGTCCTCATCGACATCGTCGAGGGCGTGCCCCAGGGCAAAGCCCTGGACCTGATGGAAGCCGGTCCGGTGGAGGGGTTCGACGTCAGCGTCATCGGCACCAATGACTACGCCGACACCGCCGACTCGGACGTCATCGTCGTCACCGCCGGCGTCGCCCGCAAGCCCGGCATGTCCCGGGACGACCTCCTGAAGACCAACTACAACGTCGTCCGCTCCGTCGTGGAGCAAGCCGCCAAGTACTCGCCCAACGCTTTCTTGATCATCGTCACCAACCCCGTGGACGTCATGACCTACGCCGCCTGGAAAGTCAGCGGCTGGCCCACCCACCGCGTCATGGGCATGGCCGGCGTGCTGGACTCCACCCGCTTCCGCACGTTCATCGCCATGGAGCTGGGCGTGTCGGTGGAGGACGTCAGCGCGTTCGTCATGGGCGGCCACGGCGACACCATGGTGCCCTTCGTCCGCTACTCGCACGTGGGCGGCATCCCCGTCGAGAAGCTGCTGCCGAAGGAAAAGATCGACGCCATCGTCGAGCGCACGCGCCACGGCGGCGGCGAGATCGTCAGCCTGCTGAAGACCGGCAGCGCCTACTACGCGCCGGGCGCATCGGTGGTGCAAATGGTGGAAGCCATTCTCAAGGACAAGAAGCGGGTCATCCCCGTCATCGCCTACCTCGACGGCGAGTACGGCGAGAAAGACATCTACGTGGGCGTGCCGGCCATCGTGGGCGCGGGCGGCGTGGAGAAGGTCATCGAGATCGACATGACCGAAGACGAGAAAGCCGCGTTCAAGCGCTCGGTGGAAGCGGTCCGGCAGCCGCTGAGCCTGCTGGAGCTCTAAGGCTCGTTCCGGCGCCGGCGGCCGGCGCCGCACGACGGGACGAAAACGGGACGAGGCGCACCGGGCGCCCCGTCCCGTTCTTTCTTGGTCCTCGGCGTGCGGAAGCTTGCCCTTGTCTCGCGCGCCGGCGCCCCTGCACTCCGGCGCCGCGCCTCCGCCCGGCCGGCGCCCGCTTGGCCCCGCCGGGTCCGGCCGTCTTTAGAGGAAGACAAACCGCAGGATGAACAGCACCGCCAGCAAGTAGGTCAGCCACGGCACTTCGTCCCACTTGCCCGACAGCACCTTGATCAGCACGTAGCTGATGAAGCCCAGGGCGATGCCCGTGGCGATGCTGTACGTGAAGGGCATGGAGACGATGGTGATGAAGGCCGGAATGGCCTCGCCGGCGTTCTCCCAGTTGATGCGGGGCACGACGCCCATCATCAGGGCGCCGACGACGATGAGCGCGGGCGCCGTGGCGAAGGGCGCATCCGCGACCAGGCCCACCAGCGGCGTGAAGAACAGCGACAGAAGGAAGAGCGCCGCCACCACCAAGGCCGTCAGACCCGTGCGGCCGCCCGCCGCGACGCCGCTGGTGGACTCCACGTACGTGGTCACCGTGGGCGTGCCGAAGACGGAACCGCCCAAGGTGCCGATGGCGTCGGCCATCAGCGCCTGCCGCGCCCGGGGCAGGCGCCCGTGCTCGTCCAGGAAGCCGGCGCGGGCCGAGACGCCGATGAGCGTGCCCACCGTGTCAAACATGTCCACGAACAAGAACACGAGGATGATCTCGAACAAGCCCAGCTGCAGCGCGCCCGGAATGTCCAGTTTGCCGAACACCGGCGCCCAGTCGCTGAAGCGCGGCACCTGCACGATGGACGTCGGCAGAGGCACCTGGCGGAACATCATGCCCAGCACCGTCGTGCCGAGAATGCCCCACAAAATCGCGCCCCGCACCCGCAGGGCCAGCAGCGCGCCGGTAATCAGCGTGCCCACCAGCGCCAGAAGCGGTCCGGGCGCCGTGATGTCGCCCAAGGCCACCAGCGTGGCCGGATCGTCCACGACGATGCCGGCGTTTTGCGCCCCGATCAACGCGATGAACAAGCCGATGCCGGCGCTCACGGCCAGCTTCAGCGTGTCCGGCACCGCGTCCACGATGGCTTCCCGAATGCGGCTCCAGGTGAGAATCGCGAAGACGACGCCGGAAATGAAGACGGCGCCCAGCGCGGTTTCCCACGGAATGCCCCGGCCGAGTACGACGGTGAACGTGAAGTAGGCGTTGAGGCCCATGCCCGGCGCGAGGGCGAACGGATAGTTGGCCAAAAACGCCATCAAGATGGTGGCGAAGGCCGCCGATACGGCCGTGGCGATGACCACCGCCTGGAACGGCATGCCCGTTTCCTGGACGATGCCCGGGTTCACGAAGATGATGTAGGCCATCGTCATGAACGTGGTGACGCCGGCCACCACCTCCGTGCGGACGGTGGTGCCGTGCTCCTTCAGGCGAAACCACCGCTCCAACAACGATCCGTCAGCCGCTGCGCTCTGCGCGGCACGCCCCATGCGTGCACCCTCCCCTGCGAATACGAACGTTCTTGCGAACGTTCATCTTTTTTCGTGGTGTATCTTTCGCTGATAAAGCGTATCTTCCTGCTCTTATTTCAAAAATACATCCGGAAAAAGCGCGTTTTCGCCGGAACCGCCGGGCACCAGCGTCCTCCCGCTATTTTGCCCGCAGGGTATTGACACCGCCGCCGGGCTGGATATAGTAGTGACTGGTAGCACTCTCACCCATCGAGTGCTAACAATCCCCAAAGACGCGACAATCGAGGGAGGGAAAGCTTCATGAAGCTCGTTCCGCTGGGGGATCGAGTGGTCGTGAAGGCTGTCGAACAGGAGGAGCGCACCAAGGGCGGCATCGTGCTGCCGGACACGGCCAAGGAGAAGCCGCAGGAAGGCGAAGTGCTGGCCGTGGGCACCGGGCGGCTCTTGGACAGCGGCGAGCGCGTGCCGCTGGAGGTCCAAGTCGGTGACCGGGTCGTCTTCTCCAAGTACGGCGGCACCGAAATCAAGCTGGAAGGCGAAGAGTACATCATTCTGCGCGAGTCGGACATTCTGGCGGTCGTCAAGGGCGACTGACGCCCCGCGGCGCCTCCGGAATCAGAAGAGCTCGCGTTGTCGTCTGAAACACCTGCACCTCATTTTTCCTCGGGAGGGAACTGATGCATGGCTGCCAAGCAAATTGCCTTCAACGCCCAGGCGCGCCAGGCTCTTGAGCGCGGCGTCAACGCGGTGGCCGACGCGGTCAAAGTGACGCTGGGTCCCCGCGGGCGCAACGTCGTTCTGGAGCGGAAGTTCGGCGCGCCGCTCATTACGAAGGACGGCGTCACCGTCGCCAAGGAAATCGAGCTTAAGGATCCTTATGAAAACATGGGCGCGCAGCTGTGCCGGGAGGTCGCGTCCAAGACCAACGACGTGGCCGGCGACGGCACCACCACCGCGACGGTGCTGGCCCAGGCCATGATGCTGGAAGGCCTGAAGAACGTGGCCGCCGGCGCCAACCCGATGCTGATCAAGCGCGGCATGGACCGGGCCGTGGAGAAGGCCGTGGCCGAGATCCAACGCCTGGCCATCAAGGTGGATGACAAGGAAGACATCGCCCACGTCGCGTCCATCGCCGGCAACGACCCCGAGATCGGCCGCCTGATTGCCGACGCCATGGAGAAGGTGGGCCAGGACGGCGTCATCACCGTCGAGGAAGCCAAAGGCACCACCACCACCGTGGACATCGTCGAAGGCATGGAGTTTGACCGGGGCTACATCTCCCCCTACTTCGTGACCAATGCGGAGGCCATGGAGGCCGAGCTCGAGGAGCCGCTCATCCTCATCCACGAAAAGAAGATTTCCAACGTCCACGACCTGCTGCCCCTGCTGGAGAAGGTGGTGCAGGCCGGCCGGCCGCTGCTGATCATCGCCGAGGACGTGGAGGGCGAGGCGCTGGCCACCCTGGTGGTCAACAAGATCCGCGGCACCCTCAACGTCTGCGCGGTGAAAGCGCCCGGCTTCGGTGAGCGCCGCAAGGCCATGCTGGAGGACATCGCGATCCTCACCGGCGGCCGGTTCATCTCCGAGGATCTGGGCACCAAGCTGGAAAACGTCACCATCGACATGCTGGGCCAGGCCCGCAAAGTCCGCGTGACCAAGGAGTCCACCACCATCGTCGAGGGCAAGGGCGACAAGGCCGCGGTTCAGGGCCGGGTGGAGCTCATCAAGCGCCAGATCGAGGAGACCGACTCGGACTACGACCGTGAAAAGCTGGAGGAGCGGCTGGCCAAGCTGGCCGGCGGCGTGGCCGTCATCAAAGTCGGCGCGGCCACCGAGACGGAGCTCAAGGAGAAGAAGCACCGCATCGAGGACGCCGTCCACGCGACCCGCGCCGCCGTGGAGGAAGGCGTCGTGCCGGGCGGCGGCACCACCTTCCTGCGCATCCTCCCCGCGCTGGACGAGATCGAGGCCGACGGCGACGAGCTGGTGGGCGTGCGCATCGTGAAGAAGGCGCTGGAGGCGCCGGCGCGGCAGATCGCCGTCAACGCCGGCTACGAAGGCTCGGTCATCGTCGAGCGTGTGAAGGCCGCGGAGGGCAACACCGGCTTCGACGCCCGCAGCGGCGAGATGGTCGACATGGTCAAGGCCGGCATCATCGACCCGGCCAAGGTGACCCGCACCGCGCTGCAGAACGCGGCCAGCATCGCCTCCATGGTGCTGACCACGGAAGCCATCATCTCCGAAGTCCCGAAGAAGGAAACGGCCCCGGCCATGCCCGGCGCCGCGGACATGGACTTCTGACGGGCCTTCGCCCGCCGTCCGGTTCCGGCGTCGGGCCCGGGCCGCGAGCCCGGGCCCGAAGGCGCCGGGAGCCGGTTCGCCCGGCGCC
>QGSR01000157.1 GCA_003387805.1 Bacillota bacterium
TACGGGGACCGGGTGGGGCAACACCTCCGAGTCCTAGGGGTACGACGAGACCGGCAGCTGCGGCGACGCCGGCTTCTAAAACCACCGCAGCCTGGGACGGCGGCGGGGCTTGTCCCCGCCGCCCCGCGCCGAGCGGGCCGCAGCCGACGGCGGCCGGGCAGCGGCCGGCCGCTGCCAAAGCGTTGATTCGGAGATTGAGGGTCGTCACTCCATGGAAATCTTCACCGAACAGCTCATCAACGGTCTTACGCTGGGCTCCATCTACGCGCTCATCGCCTTGGGCTACACGATGGTTTACGGCATCATGCGTCTCATCAACTTCGCCCACGGCGAACTGTTCATGCTGGGAGCCTACGTCGGATTCACCCTGCTGGTGTCGTCGTTTGCGGCGGGGCGCGGCCCCGGCATGCTGATTCTGGCCGCGGTCACCCTGGCCGCGATGATCGTGGTGGCCGCCACGGGCCTCACGGTGGAGCGCGTCGCTTACCGCCCGCTGCGGCACTCCCACCGCCTGACCGCCGTCGTGTCGGCCCTGGGCGCCTCCATCTTCCTGCAAAACGGCGCCATGCTCCTCTGGGGCAAGCGGTATCAAGCCTATCCGGTGGAATTCGTGCCCGCGGGGCGGTTCGAGGTGCTGGGCGTGCACTTCACGGCCATGCAGCTCATCATCTTGGCCACCGCCTTGGTGCTCATGCTGGCGCTGTACTTCTTCGTCCAGCGCACCGCCATCGGGATGGCCATCCGGGCCACGGCCATCGACCACGACACCGCCCGGCTGATGGGCATCGACATCGACCAAATCATTCGCCTCGTCTTCATCATCGGTCCGGCGCTGGGCGCGGCCGCGGGCGTCATGATCGGGCTGTACTACCGGCAAATCCATTACACCATGGGCTGGGCCTACGGCCTGAAGGCGTTCACGGCGGCCATCATGGGCGGCATCGGCAACATCCCCGGCGCCATGGTGGGCGGCCTGCTGCTGGGCGTCCTGGAAATTCTCGGCGCCGGCTACTTGTCGTCGGCGTGGAAGGACGCATTCGTCTTCATTATCTTGATCGGTCTGCTCATCTTGCGCCCCCACGGACTTTTGGGCGAGCGGGTCGCGGAGAAGGTGTGAGGGGAGCGCCATGAACAGACCACTAGCACGCTGGATCGTCTACGCCTTGCTCGCGGCCGTCCTCATCGCCTTCCCGCACATAGCCAGCCGCTACTGGACCGACGTGGCCGTCTTCTTCGGCATCTACGTCATCCTGGGCCTGAGCCTCAACCTGATCCTGGGCGAAGTGGGCCTGTTCAACATGGGCCACGCCGCGTTTTTCGCCATCGGCGCGTACACGACGGCCATTTTGTCGACGCAGTACGGCGTGCCGCTGGTGTGGCTCTTTCCGCTGAGCGGCATCGTCGCGGCGCTGTTCGCCTATCTCGTCACGCGGCCCATCATCCACCTGCGCGGCGACTATTTGCTCATCGTCACCATCGGGCTCAACGAAATCGTGCGCATCGCCCTGGTGAACAACCCGTGGGGCCTGACGGGCGGGCCCAACGGCCTCTTGGTGCTGGACCGCTTCACCGTCTTCGGCTGGAGCGCCCGCACCCCCCAGGACTTTTACTATCTCGTCTGGGGGTTCGTCGTCCTGGTCGTCATCGCGCTGGTCCGTCTGCAAAACTCCCGCATCGGCCGGGCGTGGAACTACGTGCGCGAGGACGAGATCGCCGCTTCGGCCATGGGCATCGACGTGCGGTGGGCCAAGAGCCTGGCGTTTACGCTGGGCGCCGGGCTGGCCGGCGCGGCGGGCACCCTCTACGCGGCGAAAATCCGCATCATCTCGCCCGACAGCTTCACGTTCTCCGAGTCGGTGACGCTGTTCAGCATCGTCGTGCTGGGCGGCCTGGGATCCATCCCCGGCGTCATCGTGGCCGCGGGCGCGCTGATGGTGCTGCCGGAAATTTTCCGGGACTTCCTGGAGTACCGCATGCTGGTGTTCGGCGCGGCCATGATCGTGATGATGATCTTCCGGCCGCAAGGTTTGTGGCCCAGCCGGCGCTGGGTGCGGGAGCTGGAGGCCGAAACCGGGCCGGGGCCGGGCGACGGCCCGCCTCGGCCCGCAAGCTCTCCCGCCAAGGCGGCGGGCGGCGACGCCTAGTTCTGACGCGACGGCGCCGGACCGGCCGGCACGAAGCCGAAGCGGCCGGAGAAGCGCCGGAGCCGGGCCCGGGCCGAGGCGCAGCCCGCACCGGAGCCCGGCGGAGGAAGGTAGACACCGATGGCTGATTTGCTGCTGGAAACACGCAACCTGACCAAACGATTCGGCGGCCTGCTGGCCGTCTCAAACCTGGACTTTCACGTGGAGCGCGGCTCCATCGCCAGCTTGATCGGGCCCAACGGCGCCGGCAAGACGACGGTGTTCAACGTCATCACCGGCATTTACCGGCCCGACGAAGGCAGCGTCTGGTTTGACGGCCGCGACATCAGCGGCATGAAACCCCACGCCGTCGCGGCGCTGGGCATCGGCCGCACGTTCCAGACGCTGCGGCTCTTCGGCACCCTGAGCTGCCTGGAAAACGTCATGGCGTCCCGCCACAGCCGCTCCCGGGCCGGCGTCATCGCCTCCATTCTGGGCACGCCGGGGCAGCGGCGGGAGGAGCGGGACATTCAAGCCGAAGCCGAGCGGCGGCTGCGGCAGGTGGGGCTCTGGGAGCAGCGGCACGCCACGGCCCGCAGCTTGTCGTACGGCGAGCAGCGGCTGCTGGAGATCGCCCGCGCCCTGGCCCTCGATCCCAAGCTTTTGGTGCTCGACGAGCCCGCCGCGGGCCTGAACCCGCAGGAGACGGAGGAACTGGTCGGGCTCATCCGCTCCGTCCGCGATGAAGGCATCACGGTGCTGCTCATCGAGCACGACATGGACTTGGTGATGGAAGTGTCCGACCGCATCACGGTGCTGGACAACGGCCGCAAAATCGGCGAAGGCACCCCGGAGGAAGTGCAGAACAACCCCCGGGTCATCGAAGCGTACCTGGGCCGCGACGAGGATGATGACGATGGCGCTGCTTGAAGTCGAAGACCTGGCCGTGGCCTACGGCCAGGTGGAAGCGGTCAAGGGCATCTCGTTTTCGGTGGGCAAAGGCGAAATCTGCGCCCTGCTGGGGGCCAACGGCGCGGGCAAAACCACGACGCTGCGGGCCCTCTCCGGCCTGCTGCCGGCCCGGCGCGGCGTCATCCGCTACGAAGGCGCCGACATCACCCGCGCGCCCGCCCACCGCATCGTGCAGATGGGCATCGCCCACTCGCCCGAGGGCCGGCGGGTGTTCCCGACGCTGACCGTGGAGGAAAACTTGACGCTGGGCGGCTTCATCCACCGCAAGCGGCCCGACGCCGTCGCGCGCGGCAAAGAGCACGTGTACGAGCTGTTCCCGCGCCTGCGGGAGCGGCGCCAGCAGCTGGCCGGCACGCTGTCCGGCGGCGAGCAGCAGATGCTGGCCATCGGCCGGGCCCTCATGGCCGAGCCGAAGCTGCTGCTGCTGGACGAGCCGTCGCTGGGCCTGGCGCCCCTCTTGGTGCGGGAGATTTTCCGCACCATCAAAGCCATCAACGAGACGGGCGTCTCGGTGCTGCTGGTGGAGCAGAACGCCCGCATGGCGCTGCGCATCGCGCATACGGCCCACGTCATCGAAACGGGCCGCATCGCTCTGTCCGGCCCGGCCGAGGAGCTGCGGCGCAACCCCGAGGTCCAGGCGGCGTACCTGGGCGGCAAGGCGTAAGCCCGGGCGCGAGCCCCGGCGGCCGCCGGCGCAAACAAGAGGGGGCCGCGGAACGCCGCGCATTCCGCGGCCCCGTATCGATCTTCGCTTTCACAGGGCGCGACAGCCCGGCCGCCCGCTGGGGCCGGCGCCAGTTACTTGGCCGCCCGCACGGCCTCCAGCGCCGCTTCGAAGTTAGGCTGGTTGCCCACTTCCGGCACGTACTCCACGTACGTCACTTTGTTGTTGGAGTCGACGACGAACACGGCCCGGGCCAGCAGCCGGAGCCCGTCGATGAGCACGCCCCAGTTTTCCCCGAAGCTCGCGTAGCGGTGGTCGGAGAACGTGACGACGTTGTCCACGCCCGCCGCGCCGCACCAGCGCTTCTGGGCGAAAGGCAGGTCCATGCTCACCACATACACTTTCGCGTCGCCAATCTTGGTGGCCTCTTCGTTGAAGCGGCGCACTTCCGCGTCGCACACGCCCGTGTCCAAAGACGGCACCGACGCAAACAGCCGCACGCCGGACGTGTCCGCCAGCGTCCAGATCTTCTGGTCGGTATCAACAACCTTGAAATCGGGGGCATCCTGGCCCACTTCGACGGGCTTGCCGATGAGCGTCACCGGGTTGCCCCGCATCGTAATCTGCATCCGCCGTTCCTCCTTGAGATGATAATAAGTCTGCCCGAAGCCGTTACATTGTTTCCACCGACCCCGAAAGGATTCCTTCCCGAACGGCGGCGGGGCGCGCATCGGGCCGGACGATGCTGTCCTCGATGAACACCGAGCTCAGGCCCAGCTCCTCCAGGGCCCGGCGGATGCGGCCCCGGACGGCGGCCACGTGTTCTGCACGCGCCCGGGACAAGTGCACGACCAGGCGCTGCGGCGACTCCCAGCAAACCACGTCGCCCTGGCGGATGACGCCGGCCAGCCGGGCCTCCACGCGCCCGCGCTCGGCGGGGCCCAGGGGACCGTCGCCCAGGGAAACCCGCAGCAAGCCGATGGACTCGCCCGTGCGGGCCAGGCGGCGCAAATCCAGCCGGAAAATGGCCGCGTACGTGCTGCGGTCGCAGACGAAGGGCCGCCGCGGATCGTCCTCGGCCCGCTCCGCCGCCCGTACCGTCTTCATGGACTCGAACAGCGCCTGGGTTTCGGGGCTGGGCGCAAGGCCGAACTCTTCATACAGCAGCCGCTCGCAGGCGCGGTATTGCCGGGCCGCCTCGCCGTAACGGCCGGCCCGGATGAAGAACCCGATGATGGCTTGGTGAAGCTCCTCCCGGTAAGGCTCGCGGGCCAGCGCGGCGCGGCAGACGTCCACCGCCCCCGCCACGTCGTTTTCGATGTCGACAAGCAACTGGGCCGCCTGCAGCCCC
>QGSR01000453.1 GCA_003387805.1 Bacillota bacterium
GCGTTCGTCTCGGCGCAATGTCCGTTGGCTACCGCTGGCGCAATGTGGTAAACTGCGGGCGATATAAGGATGCAAACTATGCTAGGCGATGGTCGCATCGCATTGCATCCGGACGCAAGCAGGGGGCGATGCAATTGCAGGCGGTAGAAATTTTGCGGCAGCTGGCGACGCCGGCTCAAAGCAAGATGGTGCTACTGGTCATGGACGGCCTCGGCGGCTTGCCCCACGAGAAGACGGGCCTGACCGAGCTGGAGACGGCGAAGACGCCCAATCTGGACCGCTTGGCCAAGGAGAACTCCGTCGGCCTCACGACGCCGCTCATCCCGGGCGTGACGCCGGGCAGCGCGCCGGCGCACCTGGCGCTGTTCGGCTACGACGCGTTTGAATATCCCATCGGCCGGGGCGTGCTGTCGGCCGTCGGCATCGGGCTCGACCTGACCCCGAACGACGTGGCGTGCCGCGTCAACTTCGCCACGATGAAAGACGGCGTCATCGTCGACCGGCGCGCCGGGCGCATTCCGACGGAGGAAGCGGCGCGGCTGTGCGAGGCGCTGTCGGCGGTGAAGCTTCCGGGCGTGGAGCTGATCATCCGCCCCGAAATGCAGCATCGCGCCGTCATCGTCTGGCGCGGCGAGGGGCTGTCGGACGCCATTGCGGATACGGACCCGCAAGTGACGGGCGTGCCGCCGCTGCCGGCGCGGGCGCTCGCGCCCGAAGCGGAGAAGATGGCGGCTTTGGTCAACGAGTTCCTGGCGCAGGCCAACCGCATCCTGGCGAATGAGCCCCGGGCCAATACCGTGCTGCTGCGCGGATTCGGCCGCTTGCCGCACATTCCGACGTTGCAGGAGTTGTACGGCCTGCGGGCGGCGGTCATCGCGGCGTATCCGATGTATCGCGGGCTCGCCAAGCTGGTGGGCATGGAGGAACGGCCCGCGGGCAAGACGTTCCGCGACCAGCTGGCTTCGCTGAAAGAGGCGTGGAACGAATACGATTACTTCTTCCTGCACGTCAAGGGCACCGACGCGGCCGGCGAGGACGGCGACTTTGACCGCAAAGTGGCCCTCATCGAGGAAGTGGACGCGGCGCTGCCGGAGCTGTTGGAGCTGAAGCCGGACGTGCTCGTCATTACGGGCGACCACTCGACGCCGGCGCGCATGCGCGGCCACAGCTGGCACCCGGTGCCGGTGCTGCTGGTGTCGCCGCTGGCCCGCCGGAATCCGTGGGTGAACGGTTTCGGCGAGTCGGAGGCGGCGAAAGGCGCGCTGGGCCACATCCGCTCGCAGGAACTGATGGGGCTCATGCTGGCGCACGCCGGGCGGCTGAAGAAGTACGGCGCCTGAGGCGGCGAGAAACAAACACGCTCCCGGTCAGAAGACCGGGAGCGTGTTTTTTCACAGGTGGGACCGTAAGCCAGATTATGTTTTTGATGGCCATCTATCTCGCCGGAGCGTTGCGCCGCGCTCCGACGGTCGCCCTTCGCGGGCGACTGCCCCCTACCCGCTCCTCGAAGGAGCCTATTTGGGGT
>QGSR01000158.1 GCA_003387805.1 Bacillota bacterium
TCCTCTTCGTCGACAGCGTAAGAGGGGGATAAGAGACGGGGGAAAGGGGCCGCGGCCTCGTGACGACCGCCATCACCCACTATCGCGGCTATGCGCTGGACGAGTTCCAAAGTCAAGCCATCGCCTACGTGGAGCAAAACTACAGCGTGCTGGTGTCGGCGCCCACGGGCACCGGCAAGACCTTGGTGGCCGACTATTTGATTGAAGAGATGGCGCGGCGCGGCCGGCGCGTCGTCTACACGGCCCCCATCAAAGCGCTCAGCAACCAGAAGTTCAAGGAGTTCAAGCGCCTGCTGGGCGACGACCAAGTCGGGATTTTGACGGGGGACGTGGTGGTCAACTCCGACGCGCCGGTCTTGATCATGACGACGGAGATTTTCCGCAACCTGCTGCACCAGGACCCCGAGCGGGTCGAGGACGTGGCGTACTGCATCTTTGACGAAATCCACTACATCGACGATCCGCACCGGGGCAGCGTGTGGGAGGAAAGCCTCATCTTCATGCCGCCGGGCATGCGGTTCTTGGGTCTGTCGGCCACCATTCCCAACGTGGACGAGCTGGCCGAATGGGTGACGCAGGTGCACGGGCATCCCGTGCAGGTGGTGTACCACCCCGAGCGGGCGGTGCCGCTGTCGCACTACGTGTACGAAGTGACGGCGGGCATCACCACGCTGCGCAAGCTGACCCAGCGCTACCGCCGCTACGCCGAGCGGCTGCGGGTGCGGGACAACGCCCGGCTGAAACTGGAGTTTCCGCGGACGACGCACCTGGACCTGGTCAAAGAAATCCGCCGGCATTACTTGCCGTGCTTGTTTTTCACCTTCAGCCGGCGCCGCTGCGAAGTGAACGCGGCCGAGCTGGGCGAGCAGTTCGACTTTTTGACCGGGGCGGAGAAAAAGCGGGTGCACGACGTCATCGAGCACCACCTGGCCCGCCACGGGCGCACTACCGTCCCGCGCCTCTCGCACCTGCGCAGCCTGCTGGGCCGGGGCATCGGCTACCACCACGCGGGGCTGCTGCCCGTGGTCAAGGACATCGTGGAGGATTTGTTCGAGCAGCGGCTCATCAAGGTGCTGTACTGCACGGAGACGTTCGCCGTGGGGCTCAACTTCCCGTGCCGCAGCGTGTGCTTTGAATCGGTGACCAAGTGGGACGGCGAGACGTTCCGGGTCCTGACCAACCGGGAGTATTTCCAGATGGCCGGCCGGGCGGGGCGGCGGGGCATCGACGAGCGCGGCTACGTGTTTACCATGACCGACTTCAACTACTTCGTCCCCGAAGAGTTTCCCAGCATGCGGGAGGACGAGATCGAGCCGCTGCGCAGCCGCTTCACCGTCACGTACAACACGGTGCTGAACTTGGTGCGCAAGTACAGCGACGAAGAGATCCGGGACATTTTGAGCAAAAACTTCGCCACGTTTCAGGGCGAGCGGCAGCGCCGGCGCTGGAGCGAAGCGCTGGAGCGGGCGCGGCAGCGGCTGGAAGCGCTGGAGCGGCAGGGCGCGGACGGCCGGGAGCGGCGGGCGGCCCGGCGCCGGGTGCGGGCGCTGGAGCGGGACTTGGCCAAGCCGTCGCCGGCGGAGGAGTACGTTTGGGAGTTCGAGGCCAAGCGCCGCCTGCTGGAGGAGCTGGACTACATCCGCGACGGGAAGCTGACGGCGCGCGGCGAGTTCGCGGCCATGATCAACATCCAGGAGCTGCTGGTCACGGAGCTGTTTTTCGAGGGCTGGTTCCACGAGCTGGACGTGGACCAGATCAACGCCCTGGCCGTGTCCATCGACTACGAGCCGCGCAAGTCCGAAGGCCGCTATCCGCACAACGCCTTTGACGTGAAAGCGGTGGAGCGCCATGTCAAGCGCCTGGCCCAGCTGGAACTGGACCGGGTGGGGACGGCCACGGTGCGCTTCAACGACCACGCCGCGCAGCTGGCCTACCGGTGGAGCCGAGGCGAGGAGTTTGCCCGGCTGCTGCGCGGGGCGTATCAGGACGAAGGCGACATCGTATACATGCTGCGGCGGGGCATCGACCTGTTGCGGCAGGTGCGCTTCGCGTGCGGCGAGGACGAGCTGCTGAAGGCCAAGCTGCTGGAGTGCATCAAACGGGTGGACCGCGACGAAGTGGCCATCGTGCTGTAGCGCAGGCCGCGGCCTGACCGGCCGCGCCTTGCGGCCTGCCGGCGCGAAGGGCCGCCGGGCGGGGGCAAAGGAGGCGCCGGGGGTGGGCATGGAATTTCAAAAAGTTTCCATCGACCAAGGGTTTGACCTGTACGTCGCGCCGACGGACAAGTTCAAGACGACGTGGCTGAAGCTGGTGCTGCGGCGCAGCCTGAACGCGGACGAGCACTCGCTGAACGCGGTGCTGCCCTTCGTGCTGCGGCGGGGCACCCGGCGGCATCCCACGGCCCGCGACATCGCCCGGTGCATGGAGGAACTGTACGGCGCCCAGTTCGGCGCCGACGTGGGCAAAATCGGCGAAACGCAGCAAATCGAGCTGGGCGCGTCGGTGGCCGACGAGCAGTTTTTGCCGGAGCGCATCGGTTCCACGGAGAAAGTGGTGGCGTTTCTGGCCGAGGCCCTGCTGGACCCGGCGCTGGAAAACGGCGTTTTCCGGGCGGAGTACGTGACGCAGGAAGCCGAGATTTTGCGGCGCCGCATCGAGAGCCTGATCAACGACCGCCGCCGGTACGCGGTGAACCGGCTGCGGGAGGAGATGTGCAAGGACGAGCCGTTCGGGCTGAACGCGTACGGCGACGTGGAGCAGCTGCGCCGGGTGACGCCGGAAGGCTTGTACGAGCATTACCGGCACGTGCTGGAAACGAGCCCCGTGGACATGTTCGTGGTGGGGCCGGTGGACCCCGACGAGGCCGCGGCCATGGTGCGGCGGCATTTCCGGCTGCCGCGGGGGCGCATCCGGCAGCCCGGGCCGGTGGTGGTGCGCACGCCCGGGAAGGAGCGCACGGTCGTGGAGCACCGGGACGTGCAGCAGGGCGTGCTGGTCATGGGCCTGCGGACCGGGGTGCGCTATCCCGACGACGACTACCCCGCGCTGCAGGTGTACAACGGCATTTTGGGCGCGTTTCCCCACTCGAAGCTGTTCGTCAACGTGCGGGAGCGGGCCAGCCTCGCGTATTATACGTGGTCCCAGCTGGAAGGCACGAAAGGCGTCATGATGATTACCGCGGGCATCGCGGTGGAGAAGTACCGGCAGGCGCTGGGCATCGTGCGGGAGCAGCTGGAGGCCGTGGCCGCGGGCGACGTGACCGATGCCGAGCTGGAACAGACGAAGAAGGGCTTGATCAACGCCCTGCTTTCGGGCCGGGACAGCCCGTCGCGGATTATGGGCTCGCGGCTGCTGGGCATCATCAACGGCCGGCTGCGGCCGGTGGACGAGCACATCGAGGAGCTGAAGGCCGTTACGGTGGAGGACGTCCGGCGGGTGGCGGCGCGGGTGCGGCCGGACACCATCTACTTCCTTCGCTCGCCCGAGGGGAACGGGCCCGACGCCGCGCCCGGTCCCGGGGCGGTCCGGTGACGCGGCGGTTTCGTCCCTGGCCCGGAGCTTCCTGCCGGCGCGAGAGTGTCGGCCGACGGATTCGGCGCAAGGAGTGAGCGCGATGGCTTGGCAGAAGGATCAGGATGCGCGGCTGCGTGACGAGGTTTGGCGGACCTGGCTGGACAACGGCCTGGGCGTGTTCGTCATGCGCAAGCCCGGCTTTCACAAGCGGTACGCGGTGTTCTCTACCCGCTACGGCTCCATCGACAACCGCTTCCGTCGGCACGACCGGCCCGACGTCATCGAGGTGCCCGACGGCATTGCCCACTTTCTGGAACACCAGCTGTTTGAGGACGAAAGCGGGCACGTGTTCAATGCGTTTGCCGATTTGGGCGCGTCGGTGAACGCCTACACCAGCCACGTGATGACCAGCTACTTGTTTTCGGCCACCGACAACTTTCCGCAGGCCTTCGACCGGCTGCTGGACTTCGTGCAGGCGCCGCATTTCACCGAGGCGGGCGTGCAGAAAGAGATCGGCATCATCGAGCAGGAGATTCGGATGTACCAGGATCAGCCGCGGCACCGCCTTTGGATGAACTTGCTGCAGGCGCTGTACCACGTGCACCCGGTGCGCATCGACATCGCCGGCACGCCCGAGTCCATCCGGCGCATTACGGCGGATACGCTGCAGCTGTGCTACGACACGTTTTATCATCCCAGCAACATGGCCGTGTTCGTGGTGGGCGACGTGGACCCGGACGCGGTGCTGCAGCAGGTGGCGGACGACATGGCCGGGCGGAACTACCGCTTCCGGCCGCCGGTGGAGCGGCTTTTTGATCCGGAGCCCGAGAGCGTGGCGGAAGCCCGGGTGGAGGAAAAGATGGCCGCGGCGCGGCCGCTGTACGCCTTGGGTTTCAAAGACGCGGAGGCCGTGCGGGCCGGCGAGGGCGGCGGGGAGGCGGCCGGCCGCCGGGCGGCGCTGGAGGCGCTGCGGCGGGAAGTGACCGCGTCGCTGGCCCTGTCCGCGGCGCTGGGCCGCAGCTCGGCGCTGTATCAGGAGCTGTACGACGCGGACTTGATCGACGACGGCTTCGGCGCCCGCCACCAGGCCGGGTCCAACTTCGGCCACACGGTGATGGCGGGCGAAACCCGGGACCCGCACGAGCTCCACGACAGGCTCACGGCGGGGCTGGAACGGCTGCGCCGGGACGGCATCCCCGAGGGGGAAATCCGGCGGGCGCAGCGGCAGGGGGTGGGCGAGTTCGTCCAGATGTTCGATTCCCTGGAGTTCATCGCCAACGGCTTTCTCTTTTACCATTTCAAGGGCACGTCCCTGTTCGAGTACATGCAGGTGCTGGAGCAGGTGACGCCCGACGAGGTCAACGCGCGGTTCGCCGAACACCTGCGGCCGGAGGCGGCGGCGGTGTCCATCGTGTGGCCCAAGTCGTGACGGGCTCTCCCGCCTGTGCGATGCGGCGCCCCGAGGGCGCAGCGGGCGGCGCGAAGCGCCGCCCCGTGTTTTTTTTTTGCCCCGGGGCCCGCGTTTCCGCGCCCCCGCCCGCGGGGGGGCAGGAGGACT
>QGSR01000159.1 GCA_003387805.1 Bacillota bacterium
CGCGGACCGGGCGGGGGGGGGGCGGGGGCGGCGGCGGGCGGCGGCGGGTCGCGGCCGCGGGGCTGGGCGCCTATTGGCGGGCTATCGAGGCGCTGCGCGGGCCCGACGCGCCGCCGGCGGGCGTGCGGCTGGCCGAGGCGCTGAGCGCGTCTTTGGCGCAGGACGCGGGCGCCTTGGACGTGGACATGCCCGCGCGGGAGAAGCTTCTGCCTTTCGGG
Organism: Bacillota bacterium; assembly: GCA_003387805.1. Taxonomy (GTDB): domain Bacteria; phylum Bacillota; class Limnochordia; order Limnochordales; family ZCTH02-B6; genus CALJUZ01. The sequence continues at coordinate 219 of QGSR01000159.1, forward strand.
CGCCGCACGCTGATTATGGGCATCCTCAACGTAACGCCCGACTCTTTTTCCGACGGCGGCCGCTTCTTCGGCAAGGATGCGGCGGTGGCCCGCGGCGGGGAGCTGGCGCAGGAAGGCGCGGACGTCATCGACGTGGGCGGCGAGTCCACCAGGCCCGGCGCGGAACCGGTGGATCCCCGGGAGGAAGCGGCCCGGGTGGTGCCGGTGGTGGAGGAGCTGGCCGGCCGGGTGGCCGCGCCCGTCTCGGTGGACACGTACCGGGCCGACGTGGCCCGGCGGGCTTTGGCCGCGGGCGCCCACGTCATCAATGACATTTCCGCGCTGCGGTTTGACGAGAACATGGCCCGGGTGGTGGCCGAGCACGGCTGCCCCGTGGTTCTCATGCACATGAAGGGCACGCCCCGGGACATGCAGCTCCGTCCGGAGTACGAGGACGTGGTCGCGGAGGTGCTGGATTTTCTCGACGACGCGGTGGCCCGGGCGGTGCGGGCCGGGATCTCCCGGGACCGCATCATCGTGGACCCGGGCTTCGGCTTCGGCAAAACGGTGGAGCACAACCTGGAAATCATGCGGCGTCTGCGGGCGTTTCGGCTGCTGGGCAGCCCCGTGCTCCTGGGCACGTCGCGCAAGTCGTCCTTGGGCGCCATTTTGCTGGGCGCGCCGCCCCACGAGCGGGAGGAGGCCACCGCGGCCACGGTGGCCTTGGGGATCGCCGCGGGCGCCCACATGATGCGGGTGCACGACGTCGCGGGCATGGTGAAGGCCGCCCGGGTGGCCGACGCGGTGGTGGCCGGCCGGGGGCCGGTGCGGGTGTTTTTGAGCCTCGGGTCCAACATGGGCGATACCAGGGCCAATCTGGCCGAGGCCCGGCGGCGGCTGGCCGCGCTGCCGGGCACGGAGCTGGTGCGGGAGTCGCCGCTGTACCGGACCGAGCCGGTGGGCGACGTGCCGCAGGACTGGTTCTTGAACCAAGTGGTGGAGCTGCGCACGTACCTGGACCCGGTGCGGCTTTTGGGCGAGACGCAGCGCATCGAGGCCGCGCTGGGCCGGGCGCCGCTGGAGCGGCGGCAGCGCTGGGGCCCGCGCCCGCTGGACATCGATATCATTTTGTACGGGGACGAGACCATCGACCGGCCCGACTTGCGGGTGCCGCACCCGGAAAGCCACCAGCGGCGGTTCGTGCTGCAGCCGCTGGCGGACCTGGACCCGTCCGTGCGGTGGCGGGGCCGCACGGCGGCCGAGCACCTGGCGGCGCTGCCGCCGGGACAGCCCATCGAGCGGGTGCCGGGCCAAGGGCCGGGGGACGGGTCCGGCGCCTAGGCGGCCGCGCCGGCGGGCGCTGACGCCGCGGTCCGGCCGCTCCGGACGCCGGGCCTAGATGCGATGAAACTGATCCACGTCGATGACCCACACGGCCGCGCCGCCCGACTCGATCTCGATGGGCATGGGCACCGACGTGGGGATTTCTGAAGGGGCCTGGGGCATGATTTTCTTGCGTCGCACGCAGACGCGGCGGATGATGTGGAGCACGTGGTCCACCTGGGCGGCGTCGACGCCGATGAGCAGCGTCGTGTTGCCGCGCAGCAAAAATCCGCCCGTGCTGGCCAGCTTGGTGACGCTGAACTTTTCCTCGATGAGCGCGTCCATCAAGACGGCGGCGTCGTCGTCTTCGATGACGGCGAGAATCAGTTTCAAACCGGCCGCCCCCTTTCGGTCAGGCCGCGCCGTCCTCAAGCCGCCGCGCCGGCGGCCGGCTCCTGCGGACCCGCGGCCGTGTATTGGTTAATTGACCGCGCCCGGCTCGTTTTCCTGTCTCAATGCGCGCCCGGGTGCAGGCGGAGGCGAAGGCTGTCATGCGCTGGCTGGGCATCGCCGCCTTTGTGCTGACATTGGCGGTGGTGACGCTGAATATTATCGGATTCGGCATCTTGTTCGAGAGCTGGGGCCTCTCCTTCGGCACGTTCGTCGCGTGGACGTGGCCGGCGGCCCTGGGCGCGTTCGGGGTGCTGGCGGGCGCCGTCGTGCTGGGTATCGTGTCGGTCCGGATGATGCTGCGGGCTGACGCCGAGGCCGACAGGCGGGACGGCGCCGGAGCAGAGCGGGACGAAGAAGCCGGCGGGCCGCCGGCCGCGAGGGGCGGGGACGAGCCGGGCGGCCCGCCGGCCCGGCCGGCGAAGGCTGCGGAAAATTCGGATACGCAGGAATCAGGCCAGCCGTGATGAACATCGTATCCCGAGGTGCATGACGTGAACGCCGGCAAACTGACGGTGCCCGACGAACTGCGCGAATCGGTCCTGTACTATCCTACGGGCAACGAGTACGTGGCGCTGCCTTTGATCAACGAGGGCGGCGCGGTGGAAAGCTTCAACGTCCTGCACATGGGCTCCAAAGGCATGGTGGAGTTTTACGGCATCGCGTCGGCGCCGCTGCTGGCGCCGGTGGTGCGCATCGGCGGCCGGGAAGTCGAGTTTCCCGACATCCACTGGGAGCGGCTGGATCACTGGATTCCGCGCTTCGTGGCCCAGCGGTGCGGCCTGCAGGTGACGGGCACCATCTTCGCCCCGCCGGGCCACCGAGGGTTCATTTACTCCCTGCGCATTGACAACGTGGGCGAAAAGCCCGTCGCCCTGGACTGGGGCTGGCGGGGGGCGTGGCTGGAGGCGCGGCAGACCATTTACCGCAGCCGCCCCATGTACGGGCGGCGCACGGCGTGGTATGACGAGTGGACCGACACGCTGGCCTTTGAGCTCAGCGCCGGGCCGGCCACCGCCGGTTTCGCCGTGGGCGCGTCCCGGCCCTTCCCCGGCCTCGGCTGGCATTTGGCGAAAGCCGCCTCGCCGGGCGCGGCGTTTCAGAACGCGGTGGCGCGGCGGCGGGGGCCGGGCGCCGACTCGCCGGTGCGCGACGTCAACGACGGCGGCCGGCCCATTTACTTCGCCATCGCGCAGGAAGACCTGGTGGAGCCCGGGGCCCACGTGGAAATGGACTTGTACGTCGCGGTCAGCGCGGAGAGCGACGGCGCCTGCACGACCGTGGTCGATTTGCAGCGGCGGGGCGCCCGGGCCCTCCTGGAGCGGACCCGGGCCTGGCTGCGGGAGCGGGCGCGGGCCGTTTCCGACGAAGAGCTGGGCCGGCGCATGCACCTCAACTTGTGGTTCAACTACTTCTTTGCGGCGGGGCGCACCATCGACACGGAGGAACTGGTGCTGGTGACGTCCCGCAGTCCCCGGTACTACGTGAGCGCGGCCTTCTGGTCCCGGGACGCGTTTTTGTGGAGCTTTCCGGGCGTGCTGCTCATCGACCCGGAAAGGGCCCGGGAGATGGTGCTGGCCGGCTTCGGGCGCTATTTGCGCAACGCGGCCGAGCACAGCCTGTACATCGACGGCACGGTGTTGTATCCGGGCTTTGAGCTGGACGAGCTGTGCGCGCCGCTCATCGCCCTGGAGCAGTACGTGCGGGCCACGGAAGACTACGCGGTGCTGGAGGAGCAGGGCCCGGGCGGCGCGGGCCGGGTCATCGACGGCGTGGGGTATCTGGAAAAGCGCCTGGAGGAGCAGCGCCATCCCGACCGCAACCTGTACGGGACGTTTTTGTCCCCCACCGATGATCCCGTGACGCATCCGTACCTGACCTACAACAATATGATCGCGTGGCGGGCTTTGCGGGCGCTGGCCCTCTTGAAGCGGCGGCGGGGCGACAGCCTGGGCGAGTGGCGGGCCAACCAGCAGGCGGTGCAGCTGCGGGAGACCATTCGCAAACACGCGGTGGTGGACGGGGTCAACGGCCCCATGTTCGCATGGGCGCTGGACGACCGGCGCCGGGCGCAGGTGCTGGACCAGCCGCCGGGAAGTTTGCAGCTCTTGGCGTACTACGGTTTTTGCGACCTGGACGATCCGGTATACATCAACACGGTGAACTGGATCCACTCGGAAGACAATCCTGACTACTACCCGGGGCGGTTCGGCGCTCCGGGGTGCGAGCACGCGCCGCATCCGTGGCCGCTGATGAAGGCGTACGACGTGCTGCTGGGCCGGGAGACCGAGGCCGGGCTGCAGTTTTTCCGGGACGCGGCCATGGACAACGGCATCGCCTGCGAAACCGTGGATCGGGACACGGGGCGGGTGAAAACCGGGGCGGCTTTCGCGACGGCGGCAGGGTTTATCGGTTACGCTCTGTACCGGGCGCTGGTGCGGGGGTAAGCGCGGCGGACTGAAGGGCGGCCGCCGGCCGGAGGACGGAGGAGAGGCTGATGTCTCGCCGAAGGCTGCGGGCGGATGCTGTGTTTCAGGGCGGGGGCGTCAAAGTGATCGGCCTGGTCGGCGCGCTGAGCGTGGCCGAGGAGCAGGGCTACCAGTGGGTCAACGTGGCCGGCACGTCCGCGGGCGCCATCGTCGCGGCGCTGTTGGCAGCGGGCTACCGGGCGTCCGAGATGAAGGACCTGCTGGACCAGTTGGACTTTCGCACGTTCCGGGATCCGCCGCGGTGGGCCCGCATTCCGCTGGTGGGCCCCGCGCTGGCCGTCGCGCTGACCAAGGGGCTGTATTTGGGCGACGCGCTGGAGGAATGGGTGCGGGACGCGCTGGCCCGGCGGGGCGTGCGTACGTTTGCGGATCTGATTATGCCGGACGAGCCGGACGAGCGGTTCCGTTTCCGGCTGCAGGTCGTCGCCGCCGACGTCAGCCGGGGACGCATGGTGGTATTGCCGCAGGACATCGCGCTCTACGGGGTGCGGCCCGAGGAGCTGGACGTGGCCCGGGCCGTGCGCATGAGCGCGGGCCTGCCCTATTTTTACCGGCCCGTGGTGCAGTACTTCCCGACGCCCAGGGGCGGGTTTCCCGGCTACATCGT
>QGSR01000160.1 GCA_003387805.1 Bacillota bacterium
TTTCAACCTGCGACCACCCCTCTATCCCACCACATCCCTCTCCGTCTGCACCGTCGGATGGTTATACAGCACCGTCTGCGCATGACCCTCAATCCCCCCACCGGCGGGGGGGCCCAAAAGCCCCGCCGGCACGGGCTGACCATGGTCATTGACAAAGGACTGGGACTGCGGGCCCTGAGCGACTTGCTGGAGACGGCCGCCGATTGGATCGACTTCCTCAAGCTCGGCTTCGGCACGTCGCTGCTGTACCCGCCCCACGTCTTGCGCCGGAAACTGGAGCTGGCCACGGCCTACGGCGTGGACGCGTACCCGGGGGGCACGCTTTTGGAGGCGGCGGTGCTCCAGGGCAAGACGGACGCGTTTTTCCGCTGGTGCAGCGGGGCCGGGTTCTCGTTCGTGGAAGTGTCCGACGGCACCATCCAGATGGAGCCGGGGCTGCGGCGGGAGCTGATCCGAAGGGCGCGGGACGCGGGGTTCGGCGTGCTGAGCGAAGCGGGCAAAAAGGATCCGGACCGGCAGCCCGGGGCCGCGGAGCTGGCCGAACAGGCCGCGGCGGACCTGGAGGCCGGGGCGTGGAAAGTCATCATCGAGGCGCGGGACGCCGGCCGGGGCATCGGCATTTTCGACGGGGACGGGCGGCTGCGGGCGGCGTTTTGGGAGGAGCTGCTGCGGGGGCTGCCCGCGCCCGATGACGTCATTTGGGAGGCGCCGGAACCGTCCCAGCAGCGGGAGCTTCTGCTGCGCCTGGGGCCCAACGTGAGTCTTGGCAACGTCCAGCCGGAGCACGTGGTGACGCTGGAGGCCATGCGGGTGGGACTGCGCAGCGACACCCTGCGGCGCGCGCCGGGAGGGCCGGCGCGGGAAACGGCGCCGGAGAAGGCAGGATTTCGTCGAACGGTATAGAAACGTGTCGGGAGCAGGACGAAATCGGCGGATGGGCCCGCACGGAGGTCGGTGCCATGAAAGCCGCGGCGGTACGGACGGCGAGAGAAGCGGAAGTGCGCGCCAAGTTTTTCCGCCTGTTGGAGGCGGATCGCGAAGGGCCGGAGTTCGAGGGGTTGTTTCGCGAAGTGGACGAGGCCCTGGATGAGTTGTCGTCCGCGGCGCAGGCGGCCGGGGCGAACGGCGTTGCGCCGTCCGAAGAAGGCGGCCGGTAGCGGCGGGCCGCGGGCGGCCGTGCGGGGCGCCGGCCGCGAGTGAGCCGCCGGCAGGCGGGCGCGGCGGTGCCGTTGACAACGATTCTCCGGATGTAGTAAATATGCAATATCACGGGTTTCCCGGAACACGCGAGGTGGAAGGCGTTGGCCCGGAAAAAGTATTGTCCCGCATGCGGGACCCGCATGGAGGCCGAGCTTACGACCCACCGGGCCATGACGGCGGAGGGTCGGCCGGTCCAGTACTACAACGTGTGGCGCTACGAGTGCCCCAATGGGTGCCCGACGGCGACGTTCGACTTCAGCGAGGCGTCGCTGGACCCGGAGGGCCGCGACCGCGGCTTCCGGCTGCACGTGGAGACCGGACCGGAAGGTGAGATGGTCGTCACCGAGACGTACGGCGGCCGGTTTGACTTCGCGTATTTCCTCACCGTCGTCGGTCTCGCCCTGGGCTACCTCATGTTCATGTGGGCGCTGTTTACCATTCCGGCGTCGCCGGTGGGCAAGATCGTCAGCGCGGCGCTGCTGACGCTGGCGGCGTTCTACATTCTTATTCATATGACGTCTCTGCCCGGCAGAAAGCCCACGGCGGGGGCGCCGGAGACCGGCGGCGACGCTTGACGGGGCGCCGGCGGCACGCGGCGCCTGACGGAGCCCGCCGCGAGGGCGGCGACGCTCGCGGGCGTGCAGAATCGGTGCGCCGGCTAGCGACCCGGTGCGACTTCATACAATCGGATGCGTCGGACGTGTGTTTCGACGCCGCAGGCGATGACGGGGAGAGTAGCCGCGGAAGGGCGGCCTGAGCGAGCCGGGGAATGGTGCGAGCCCGGCGGCCGCGGCCGCGGTGAAGATCACCCCGGAGCCGCCCACCGAACGCTTCGCCGGCCGCGCCGGCGGAGTCAGTAGACTGGGCCGGCCGGCCGCCGTTACCGGCCGCACGAGAGGAACGCCGGCGAGGGCGCCGCGGGTGGCGGCGGGCTCCGGCGTTCAATAAGGGTGGTACCGCGGGCAGACAAACCCGTCCCTTTGTGGGACGGGTTTTTTGTTTAGGAGGTGGCGTGATGGAGACGAACGAGAAACTCGACTACCGGGAGACGTTGCAGCTGCCGCGCACCGACTTTCCGATGCGGGCCAACTTGAGCCGGCGGGAGCCGGAGTTTTTGCGCCGCTGGGACGAGGAGCGGATGTACGAGCGCCTGCAGGAGCTGGGGCGCGCGCAGAACCGGCCGGTGTTCATTCTGCACGACGGCCCCCCGTACGCCAACGGTGACATCCACATCGGCACCGCCTTCAACAAGATTTTGAAAGACATCGTGGTGCGCTCGCATTCCATGGCGGGCTATCACGCGCCGTACGTTCCCGGCTGGGACACGCACGGCCTGCCCATTGAGCACGCGATTATTACGCAGAAGAAGATCGACCGCCACGCGATGGATCCGGTGGAGTTCCGCCGGCTGTGCAAAGAGTACGCGCTGCACTACGTCGGCGTCCATCGCGAGCAGTTCCGCCGGCTGGGCGTGTGGGGCGACTGGGAAAACCCGTACTTGACGCTGTCGCCGGAGTACGAGGCGCGGCAGATCGAAGTGTTCGGCGAGATGGCGCGCCGCGGCTACATTTATCGCGGCAAGAAGCCGGTCTACTGGTGCGCCCACTGCGAAACGGCGCTGGCCGAGGCCGAGATCGAGTACCACGACCACCGTTCGCCTTCGGTGTACTTCACGTTCGTGGTGACGGACGGAAAGGGCGTCGTGCCGGACGCGGGCGGCCCGGAAGGCGAAGCCGGCGCGGCCCTGGTGGTGGCCTGGACCACGACGCCGTGGACCATTCCGGCCAACAGGGCGGTGGCGCTGCATCCCGATTACGTCTACGTGCTGGTGGACAGCGACCGGGGCCGGCTGCTCCTGGCCGAGGAACTGGCCGGACGCGTGGCCGAGGAGGCGGGCATCCGGCTCGGGGACGTGCTGGGCAAGTGGAAGGGCAAGGAGCTGGAGGGCATCGTCACGCGGCATCCGCTGTACGACCGCGAAAGCCCGCTGGTCTTGGGCGAGCACGTGACGCTGGAGCAGGGCTCCGGCTGCGTGCACACCGCGCCCGGCCACGGCCTGGAGGACTACGAAGTCGGCATGCGCTACGGCCTGGAGGTTTTCGCGCCGGTCACCGGCGACGGCCGCTTCACCGACGAGGCGCCGCCCTACGGCGGTATGAAGCTGGGTGACGCCAACGGGCACATCATCAACGACCTGGAGCGCGGCCGGCGCCTTTTGGCGAAAGACGAGATCGTGCACCAGTACGCCCACTGCTGGCGCTGCCGCAACCCGGTCTACTTCCGCGCGACGGAGCAGTGGTTCGCGTCGGTGGACGGCTTTCGGGAAGAGGCGCTGCAAGCCATCGACTCGGTGCGGTGGATCCCCCATTGGGGCCGGGACCGCATCGGCAACATGGTGGCCGGCCGCAGCGACTGGTGCATTTCGCGGCAGCGGGTGTGGGGCGTGCCCATCCCGATCTTCTACTGCCGGGACTGCGGCCAGCACCTCATCGACGACGAGACCATCGCCGCGGTGGTGGCGCTGGTGCGGGAGCAAGGCTCCGACGGCTGGTTCAAGACGGATGCGGCCGACATTCTGCCCGCCGGCAAGCGCTGCCCGCACTGCGGCGGCTCGGAGTTCGACAAAGAAATGGACACGATGGACGTCTGGTTCGACTCGGGCTCGTCCCACGCGGCGGTGCTGGAGGAGCGGCCCGAGCTGCGCTGGCCCGCGGACATGTACCTGGAGGGCAGCGACCAGCACCGGGGCTGGTTCCAGTCGTCGCTGCTGACGGCCGTGGCCACCCGGGGCGAGGCACCCTACCGGGCGGTGCTGACCCACGGCTTCGTCATGGACGAACAGGGGCGGAAGATGTCCAAGTCCCTGGGCAACGTGGTGGAGCCTCAGAAGGTCGTCGACGAGCTGGGCGCCGACATTTTGCGGCTGTGGGCGGCTTCGGTGGACTACCGGGGCGACGTGCGCATTTCCGACAACATCTTGCGCCAGCTGGCCGAGGTGTACCGGCGCATTCGCAACACCGCCCGCTTCCTGCTGGGCAACACCTTCGACTTCGACCCGGCCCGGGACGCGGTGCCGCTGGAACGCATGCGGCCCATCGACCGCTGGGCGGTGCTGCGGGTGCGGGAGCTGTCGCGCCGGGCGCAGAAGGCGTACGCCGACTTCGACTACCATGTCGTTTTCCATCAGGTGCAGGACTTCTGCGCGGTGGACATGGGCGGTTTCTACCTCGACGCCCTCAAGGACCGGCTGTACTGCCACGGCGCGGCGTCCCCGGAGCGCCGCTCGGCCCAGACGGCGCTGTGGGAGATTCTCATCACGCTGACGAAGCTCATCGCGCCGGTGCTGGCCTTTACCGCCGACGAAATCTGGCAGCACTTGCCCGAACACGCCCGGGAGCAGCCCAGCGTGCACTTGACCACGTGGGATCCTGCGCCCCAGCCGACGGCCGAGGAGGCCGCGTTCATGGAGCGCTGGGAGCGGGTGCTGGCGGTGCGGCGCGAGGTGACCAAAGCGCTGGAGGAAGCCCGGGTCAGCAAGCTCATCGGCGCCTCCACCGAGGCCGCGCTGCGCCTCCGGCCGACGCCCGAAGACGCCGAGGCGCTGGCCGGCTTCAGCCCCGCGGAGCTGTCGGAGATGTTCATCGTCTCCGCCGTGGTGGTAGAGGAGCCGGCGGCGGGCCGCAGCGCCACGGCGGTGCCGGTGGAGCCGGCGCCCGGTCAAAAATGCGAGCCCTGCTGGCGCTACCACGGGTCGGTCGGCCAGGCCGACGAGCACCCGACGCCGTGCGGCCGCTGCGCGGACGTGCGGGCGGGGGCGCGGGCCCGGCCCCGGGCGGGGGTGG
>QGSR01000454.1 GCA_003387805.1 Bacillota bacterium
TGCTGCCGTGCCGGGCCCGGCCGGTGCCCTTCTGGCGCCGCGGCTTGCGGCCGCCGCCCCGCACCTCGCCCCGGGTCTTGGTGGACGCCGTGCCCTGGCGCTGGTTGTTCATATACATAACGACCGCCTGATGCAGCAGCGCTTCGTTGACGGGCGCGCCGAAGACGGCATCGGACAGCTCCATCTCGCCCACCGTCTGGCCTTCCAGGTTGTACACCGAAACCTTAGGCATCGTTGCGTCTCCTCCAAACTCCACCGTCAAGACTTGTGCTTGACCGTTTCCTTCACCAGCACAAGCCCGCCGCGAGGTCCGGGGACCGAGCCCCGCACGAGGATCAAGTTGCGGTCGGCGTCAACCCGAATCACTTTCAGTCCCTGAATGGTCCGCCGTTCGCCGCCCATGCGCCCCGGCAGCTTGCGCCCGGGAAACACCCGCGCCGGACCCGTCGCGCCCAAAGAACCCACGCCCCGGTGGTAGCGGGAGCCGCGGGTCATGGCCGCACGGGAGAAGTTGTGCCGCTTGACGGTGCCCGAAAATCCTTTGCCCTTCGTGACGCCCGTCACGTCCACGTACTCGCCGGCCTCGAAAATGTCGGCTTTCACTTCAGCGCCCACTTCCAGCCCGGCCAGCGCGTCGCCGTCGCCGACGCGCACCTCGCGCAAGAACCGGACGGGCTTCACCCCCGCCCGCCGGAAATGGCCCAAGAGGGGCTTGTTGACCCGCTGTTCCTTCTTCTCGCCGAAGCCCAGCTGCACGGCGTTGTAGCCGTCGGTTTCCACCGTCTTCTTCTGCACGACGACGCACGGCCCCGCCTCGATGACCGTCACCGGCACCGCCTGGCCCGCCTCGTCGAAAATCTGCGTCATGCCGATTTTTCTTCCAAGTATTGCCTTGGGCATCTCCTTGCACCTCCCTCGGGCGAAACTCGCCCGCGCTCGCTCACAGCTTGATTTCGATGTCGACGCCCGCCGGCAGGTCCAGCCGCATCAAGGCGTCCACGGTCTTGGGCGTCGGCTCCAGGATGTCGATGAGGCGCTTGTGCGTCCGCATCTCGAACTGCTCCCTGGAGTCTTTGTGAATGTGCGGCGAACGCAGCACGGTAAACACATTCCGCTCCGTCGGAAGGGGGATGGGCCCGGACACCGTCGCGCCGGTGCGCTTGGCCGTCTCCACGATGCGTTCGGCGGAACCGTCCAAAAGCTTGTGGTCAAAAGCCTTCAGCCGAATGCGTATCTTCTGTGCCATATCGCTGCCAAATGCCTCCTTTTGCCGATTCCGGGCGCACCGCCGGCAGCGGGGCCCGGCCGGCGCGGCATCAAGCGGAAATTCCCCCGCGGGGCCGGAGCGCCCCGCGGGCAACCTCCCGCCTCATCGCCGCTGCGTATCGTCTTCAGGCGATAATCTTGGTGACGACGCCGGCGCCCACGGTGCGGCCGCCTTCGCGCACCGCGAACCGCAGCCCTTCCTCCAGGGCGACGGGCGTAATCAGCTCCACCGAAATCGTCACGTTGTCGC
>QGSR01000161.1 GCA_003387805.1 Bacillota bacterium
AAGGGGGCGACGCCGCCGCCAGGGCTCGGGCGCCCCGCCCCCCGGCGCCGGCCGGGGGCCCCCCGCGGGGGCGGGGCCTCCGTAAGGCCCGGGGGGGGGCCCCGCCCGCCCGCCGCTGGCCCCTGTCCGGCAGGGACAGCATGACCAGCGCGACCAGCACCATGGCCGCTCCGAAGTAGGACAGCGGCGCCAGGCGCTCGCCCAGCACCAGCGCGCTGAGCAGGCCCGCGGTCATCGGCTCCGCCAGGGTCAGCGTCGCGGCGGCGGCCGCGGTGACGCCCGTCAAGCCCCGCACGTAGAGCACGTACGCGAGGGCGGTGGCCACCAATCCCAAGTGCAGGGCCACGGCCAGTCCCCGCGGCTCCAGCGCCCAGCGAAAGTCCGCGGTGAAAAGCACCGGCGAGAGCACCAGCGCGCCGGTGAAGAACGTGGTGGCGATGGCCGCGTCAGGGCTCAGCCGCTGCAGCAGCGACTTGCTGGCCACGGTGTAGACGGCGAAGGACGCGCCCGCCGTCACCGCCAGCAGCACGCCGGCGGCGTCGGCGTTCCAGCCTCCGTCGCCGGCCAAAAGCAGGGCCGAGCCCGCGATGGCCGTGCCCGTGGCCGCCCACCAGCGCGGCGCCGGCCGCCGGCCCGACAGGAACGTTTCCACGATGCCCGCGATGACCGGAGCGCTGCCGATGGCCACCAGCGTGCCGACGGCTACGCCCGTGCGGGCCACGCCGCCGAAAAAGCTGGCCTGGTACCCCGCCACGCCCGCGGCCGCCAGCAGGGCGGCCGGATGGCGCCAATGCCGGACGTGCAGCGTGCCCCGCAGCGCCGAGACGAGGACCAGCGCCCCGCCGCCCACGGCCAGCCGCAGCGTGCCCACCGCCAGCGGCGTCGCGCCGACGGGCGCCAGCGCCTGAGCCGTGCCGGTGGTGCCCCACAGCATGGCCGCTAGAAGAATCAGGAGCGAGCCGCGCCCGGCAGACACGGGCGCCGCAGTGCGAGACGCCAACGCAAGTCCCCCCCGAAAAAACGGAAGCGGCCGCCGTGTCCGAAAGTGGACAGACGACCGCCTCGCCGCTGGTAGCCCCAACGGGATTCGAACCCGTGCCGCCGCCTTGAAAGGGCGGTGTCCTAGGCCGCTAGACGATGGGGCCAAGACCCGGTGAAAACCGACCTTGTCCATTGTAGCGCCCCGGGGCCGGTTTGTCAAATAGGCCCGGCGACGGCCCGCCGCCGTCCTTCGGCCGGCGCCCGGGCGGTATGGTGGGCCCGGCTGGATTCGAACCAGCGACCAATCGATTATGAGCCGACTGCTCTACCGCTGAGCTACGGGCCCGAGAAGACGATGCGGGGCAGTGACGCCGGATCATGCCCCGCACCTCGATTATAGTGCGATGCTGGCGCGCTGTCAACGAGGGCCGTGCGGCCGCGCCTACTCGAGAAAGTCTTTCAGTTTCTTGCTGCGGCTCGGATGGCGCAGCTTGCGCAGGGCCTTGGCCTCGATCTGACGAATCCGCTCCCGGGTGACGCCGAACTCCTGCCCCACTTCCTCCAGCGTGCGGGCGCGGCCGTCGTCGAGCCCGAAGCGCAGCCGCAGCACTTTCTCCTCCCGCGGCGTCAGCGAGTCCAGGACGTCCTCCAGCTGCTCTTTGAGCATGGTAAACGATGCCGCCTCGGCCGGCGCGGGCGCGTCCTGATCCTCGATGAAGTCACCCAGGTGGCTGTCCTCTTCCTCGCCGATGGGCGTCTCCAGAGAGACCGGCTCCTGCGCGATCTTCATAATCTCACGCACGCGCTCTTCCGTCATGCCCATGCGCTCCGCGATCTCCGCGGGCGTGGGTTCCCGGCCCAGCTCCTGCAAGAGCTGGCGCGACACGCGGATCAGCTTGTTGATGGTTTCGACCATGTGCACCGGAATGCGAATGGTGCGGGCCTGATCCGCGATGGCCCGGGTGATGGCCTGCCGGATCCACCACGTGGCGTACGTACTGAACTTGAAGCCTTTGCGGTAGTCGAACTTCTCCACCGCTTTCAGCAGGCCCAGGTTCCCCTCCTGGATCAGGTCCAGGAACAGCATGCCGCGCCCCACGTAGCGCTTGGCGATGCTGACCACCAGGCGCAGGTTGGCTTCGGCCAGCTTGCGGCGGGCCTCCTCATCGCCCTGCTCGATGCGCTTGGCCAGCTCCACCTCTTCCTCGGCCGTCAGCAGCGGCACGCGCCCGATTTCCTTCAGGTACATCCGCACCGGATCGTCGAGACCGACGCCGGCGGGCAGATCCAGGTCGATGTCCTCGTCGACGGAACCGTTGACGTCGATCTTCTCGTCGATGACGTCGTCATCGTCGTCCTCGCGCTCCACGTCCACGCCGTCCGCGATGATGTCGACGCCTTGGCGGGCCAACCGATCGTAAATCTCGTCGATTTGTTCCGGGGAGAGCTCCACGTCCTGCAGCGCGTCCATGATCTCCCGATACGTCAGCGAGCCTTGCCGTTTGCCGCGCTGCATCAACTCTTCAATGCTTTCCAGGTCGGGCAGATGCGTGTTGCCGTTGGTTTCCGTCATGTCCGCTCCCCCCCTTTCCACATGCTGCTACCGCTCACCCGGCAAGCTCCTCAACCTTTTATACTCGACCAGCAGCCGCGCCGTCATACGGAGGGCCGCGGTCAGGTCTGACGCGTTTTCCGCCGCCTGCAGGCGCTCTTCCAGCATGGCCAGTGCCCGGCGTCCGCGCTGGCGCCCCAGCTCGCGCCGGGCGTCCTCCCACGGAACGTCCGGAATGGATCGGTCAGCCCAAACGGCACGCAGCAGCGCTGCCGGCGCGCCGTCGGGCAGGCCGTCCAGCCACTGCGCCGCGGGCACTCCCGGCGGCCGCTGCCGCAGCAGCGCCACGGCGCCGGCCACCGCCTCCCCGGACCACGCGCCGGGAACGTCCAGGGCGGCCAAGTCGTCGGTCCGGCCGGCATCGGCCAGGACGTGCCTCAAGATCACTTGTTCGGCATACGACAGCAAATCTCCTCCGGCCCTTGGGCCGTGCGGAGTGTGTTCGTGCTTCGTTCCTGGAAAACCTTTATTATTATGGCGGATTTCCGCGCGCGTATGTCGGGACGCGCCGTTTTTGCTCGAACGGGCCTGGACGCGCGCCAGCTCCGCCCGCACCGCCTCGGGCGTCGCTCCGCTTCGTTCGGCAATCAGCCGCACATATCCTTCCCGCTCCACCGCACTCTCCAGCCCCGCGATGACGGCCGCCGCCCGCTCCACCGCCAGGGCCCGTCCTTCCACGGTGTCCAGCGCCGCGCCGGCGAACACCTTGTTCAGCTTGTATTCCGTCAGCGGCAGCGCGGTGCGGACCAGCTGCGCAAAGGGCCCGGGGCCGTGGCGGCGCACGAAGTCGTCCGGATCCAGGCCCGGCGGCAGCTGCAGCACCGCCACCCGCAAGCCCGCGGCGGCCAGCAAGTCCAGGCTGCGCAACGTCGCGGCTTCACCGGCCGCGTCCGCGTCAAACGCGACGACGGCCCGCTCCGCCAGGCGCGCCAGCTCCCGGGCCTGCTCCTCCGTGAAGGCGGTGCCGAGGGAGGCCACCGCGTTTTTCACGCCGTGGCGGTGGAGGCTGATGCAGTCCATATAGCCCTCCACCACGATGACCGCCCCGGCGTCTTTGGCCGCCTGCGCGGCCAGGTGCGCGCCGTACAGGACGCGGCGCTTGCTGAACAGCGGCGTCTCGGGCGAGTTGAGGTACTTCGGCGCCCGGACGCCGTCGGCCAGAAGCCGGCCGCCAAAGCCGACCACCCGTCCGCCCCGGTCCCAAATCGGAAACATGAGCCGGTCGCGAAAGCGCGGAAACGGCGGGCGGCCCGCCCGCCCGGGAATCAGCAGGCCGGCCTCCAGCGCGAGCTCGTCCTCGATGCCCCGCCGGGACAAAAAGCGCCGAAACAGCTCGGGCGACGGCGCGTATCCCAGCTGAAACGTTTCCATCGTGTCGGGATCAATGCCTCGCCGATGCAGGTACGCCCGGGCCTGCCGCCCGTACGCGCTGCGCAGCACCTGGGCGAAAAACGCGGCCGCCTCCCGCTGCACGTCCAGGAGACGCTGCCGGCGCTGCATGCGCCGCTGCTCCGCGGGCGAGGCCACGTAGCGGCTGACGTCGACGCCCGCGCGCCGGGCCAGCTCCTCCACGGCCGTCGGAAAGTCGCTGCCCGTCAGCCGCATGATGAACGTAATCGCGTCGCCGCCCGCCTGGCAGCCGAAACAGTGGAACATCTGCTTGTCCGGGCTGACGGTGAACGACGGCGTCTTTTCCGGGTGAAACGGGCAAAGCCCGACAAAGTTCTTGCCGGCGCGGCGGAGGGCGACATGCTCGGAAACGAGCGCTACGATGTCCGTCTGCGCCTTGATCTCTTCGATCAGCGCCGGCGTGAATCGAAGCGCCATCGCCCTCACCTCCATGCAGTGGTCTTCTCGGCGCCGGCCGCCCGCTCCTCTCCCGCAGCGGCGCCCGCGCGGCTACGCGACCACCGCGCCGAAATCGGCCACCGCGGCAAAGGCCCGCACCGTGCGGCGCAGCAGCGCCAGGCGGTTGCGGCGCACGGCTGGGTCGGGCGCCATGATCATGACGTCGTCGAACAGCCGGTCGACAAAGGGCCGCAGCCCCGCCAGCGCCCGCAGGGCCTCGTCCCAGCGGCCTTCCTCCGTCAGGCTCGCCAGCCGCTCCTCGACCCGCTGCACTTGGCTGAACAGATCCGCCTCCGCTTCGGTCTCGAACAGCGCGGCGTCGACGTCATCGGCATCCCCCTTGGCCGCCAGGTTGGCCGCCCGCTCGTAGGCCGTCACCAGCGCCTCGAACTCGGCGGTGCCGCTGAAGCGGGCCAGGGCGTCGGCTTTGGCGAACACGCCGGCCAGATCGTCGATGCCCGCGCCGACGACGGCTTCTACCAAGTCATGGCGCACGCCTTGATCCAGCAGCATGACCCGCACC
>QGSR01000162.1 GCA_003387805.1 Bacillota bacterium
CGCCGAGCCCAGCACGGCCACGTGCAGCCGCTCGCTGACGTCCCAGTCCGTGATGAAGCGCCCCCGGGCCACGTTGTAGTTCATCACCGCCTGATACGGCGGCGTGACGCCCACCAGCGTCGCGTTGACGTTGACGCCGCCGGCGATGAGCAGCGCCCGGCCGTTGACGATGGGCACCACGTTGGTAATGTAGGGCACGATGCGCTCCATTTCCGCCGCCATGGGCAGCGAAAACACGCTTTCCGCTTCCTGCTGCACCCGCCCGGCGGTGCCCCGGGCCGCGGCGGGATTGATGGTAATGAGGTTCGACCCCAGCTGGGAAATGTTCTCCATCACCCGCTGCTGGCCGCCGGTGCCCACGGAGACCACGCTCACCACCGCGGCCACGCCGATGATGATGCCCAGCATGGACAAGATGGAACGCAGCGCGTTGGTGCGCAGGCTCTGAAACGCGGTGCGAAACGTCTCGAACACGCTCACGCTTTCGCCTCCGCTTCCGGCCGGCCGGCGGGCGGCACGGACGCGCGCAGCCGCCGCCCGTTGCGCTCGTCATGGGAAATGAGGCCGTCGCGAATGTGAATGATGCGCTCCGCGTGCGCGGCCACCTCCGGGTCGTGGGTGACGACGATGATGGTGTTGCCCGCGCCGTGGAGCCGCTGCAGCAGCTCCATAATTTCCGCGCCCGTCTTCGTGTCCAGCGCGCCCGTGGGCTCGTCGGCCAGAATCACCGACGGGTCGTTGGCCAGCGCCCGGGCGATGGCCACCCGCTGCTTCTGTCCGCCCGACAGCTCCGTGGGCTTGTGGTGCATGCGGTCGGCCAGCCCCACCATCTCCAGCAGCGCCGTCACCTTCTCCCGGCGCCGCCGGCGCGGCACGCCCGCGTAGACCAGGGGCAGTTCCACGTTGTCCATGGCCGAGAGCCGGGGCAGCAGGTTGAACTGCTGAAAGACGAAGCCGATCTTCTTGTTGCGCAGCTCCGCCAGACGGTTGTCCGACGCCTTCGTTACGTCCTCGCCGTCCAGCAGCACCGTGCCCGTGGTCGGCTTGTCCAGGCAGCCGATGATGTGCATAAGGGTGGACTTGCCCGAGCCCGACGGGCCCATGATGGCCACCATCTCGCCCCGGTCGATGGAGAAGGATACGCCCCGCAGCGCGTGCACCTGCACCGCGCCCATGTCGTACACCTTCGTCAAGTTTTGCGCCACGAACGTCGCGGTCAACCGCAGTCCTCCTCATGCCCGGCCCGTCCGCCGGGCGCCGCCCTAACGCACCGGGAAAGGAATGCCTGGCACTTGGACGCCTCGCGCCGGCACCGCGGCGCGCCCGCCGGCGCCGCCCGCGCCGCCGGACGCCCGGCCGCCCAGGTAGTTCAGGGCGATGACCTCGTCGCCCGGCTCGACGCCGGCGACGAT
The DNA here is from genome assembly GCA_003387805.1 of Bacillota bacterium. Classification (GTDB taxonomy): domain Bacteria; phylum Bacillota; class Limnochordia; order Limnochordales; family ZCTH02-B6; genus CALJUZ01. Next base: position 1,413 of record QGSR01000162.1, read on the forward strand.
TTCCACCCAAATGCCGTCGGAAAGGCCGGTCTCCACCGGCACGATCTCCTCCGCGCCGTTGCGGACCCGGGTCACGGTGCGGCGGCCGCCCTCTTCCCAGATGGCCTCCACGGGCACCACCGGCACGCCCCGGGCCTCGGCCACGATGATCTGCAGGGTGGCCGTGTACCCCGGCCGCAGGAAGTCATCGGTTTCGAGGAAGCGCACGGTGACGGGCACGGTGACCACGCTGCCCGACGTGTTGGCCACCATGCTGACGTGGTCCACCACGCCGGGGCGCACCCGGCCCGGATCCGCGTCCAGGCGGATGTCCACCCGCTGCCCCTCCTGCACGCGCGCGATGTCCAGCTCGTCCACCGCCACCCGCACGAGGAACGACGAGTCGTCCACCAGCTGCACGATCAAGTCGCTGGCGCCCACCGACTGGCCCGGCTCCACGGCCACTTCGGTGACGACGCCCGCAAAAGGCGCCCGCAGATACGTCTGCTCCAGGGCGTCCCGGGCCAGCTCCATGTCGATTTCCCGCTCCCGCACCGTGTTGGGCGCGGCGTCGATGAGCGCGATTTCGTACGCGTTGCGGGCGCGGATGTAGGCCAGCTCTTGCTCCCGGTTGTCCAGCCGGGCCAGGAGCTGCCCCTCTTCCACCCGGTCGCCCACCTGCACCAAAACCTCCTGCACCCGGCCCGAGCGGGCGAAACGCAAGTCCACCTGGCGGGCCGGCTGCACGTTGCCGGTGGCGGTGATGGTATGGATAATGTCCCGGCGCTGCACGGGCACGGTGGCGCGCACCAGCGGATCCGTGGCCACGCGCGCGCCGGGGCCGCCGGCCACGTCCGCCACCCGCCGCGGAATGCCGTACACCACCGCGCCGACGACGAGAAGAATGACGATGATAAGGCCTATGAACAAGCCGCGTCTGCGTTTCACCGGGTTCCCTCCCCTTCCGGCGCGGTCATGAGCGTTTCCCACGGCACCGGGCCCTGCAGCCGCTGCAGCTCAATCCAGCGGGCCTGGTAGCGCTGCACGGCTTCCAGCCAGGACAGCTCGGCCCGGACCACGGCCCGGCGGGCCCGCTCCACGTCGGCCTGGCCGGCCGCGGCCACCGGCAGCCCGGCCTGCCGGAGCACGGCGGCGTACTCCAGCTCCGCGCGGGCCAGCTCCAGCCCGGCGATGTCCACCTCCCGGCGGGCGTCCTCCAGCTGCACGAACAAATCCAGCACCTGCTGGCGGACTTCCTCCTCGGCCCGCTCCAGCGCCTCCAGCGCCCGCTCCACCGCTTCCTCACGGGCCGCCAGCGAGCGCCGGCGCTGTCCGCCGTCGGCCAAGGGGTAGCTGAGCGACACGGACAGCGACAAGCCGTCCCGCTGCTCCTGCGTGCCGCTGCCCCTGGGGACATAGGTGGCGCTGAACGACGCCGTCCAGCCGGAGCGTTCCCGTTCCGCGGCCAGCTGGAGCTCCGCCGTCTCGACGGCCTGCCGACGTTCCCGGACCGTCAAGCTCCTGGCCGTGGCCCGGGCCGCCGCCTCGTCCGGGCTGCCCGCCGGCGGCATGGCCGTCCAGCCCAAAACATCCTCAAACTCGTATCCCGCCACGTCGTCCAGGCCCAGCAGCCGGGCCAGATCCCGCCGCCGCGCCTCCAGCGTGCGCTGGGCGGTCAGCCAATCCTGCTCGGCCCGCAGCCAAGCAATTTGCGCCGCAAGGTACTCGGCTTCGGTGATGATTCCCAGTTCCTTGTGCCTTTGGGCCAGGTCCCACTCGGCCGCCGCGTCGGCGTGGGCCGCGCGGGCCAGCTCGAAACGAACCTGCGCCACCTGCAGCGCGTGCAGGGCCGCCAGCACCTCGGCCCGCACCTCGTCGCGCAGCCGCTCAAACTCCAGCCTTGCGTTTTCCAGGGCCTGCTCGGCCTGCCGCAGCGCCAGCGCGTCCGAGTCCAGCGCGGCCGAGCGGAGCAGGGGATACTCCAGCGACACGTTGCCGCGCCACCTCCCGTTCTCGGACGAGAGGGCCGGCGAAGTCACGCTGGCGTTGAGATTTATTCCGGACGGCAGTTTCAGACCGGCCCGCAGCGTCGCATCCGGGTTGGGCGTATCCCACTCGCCGCTGGTGTCTACGCGCGCGGACAAGCGGCCCACCGACACCGTCAGCGTCGGCGCATAGGCGCTGCGCCGCTGCTCCAGGTCCCGCTCCAGCCCCTCCAGCGTCCGGCGGGCTTCCACGACCCGGGGGTGATGCGCTTCGGCCAGGGCCCAAGCCTCGGCCAGCGTCATATGCGCCGCCGCCTGAGCCCGCCCGCCGCCGGGCCAGGCCGCCAGCGCCGCGCCCAGCAGCAGCGCGGCCGCCCACGTACACCACGTTCTGGCGAAGGTCATCGCCCGGCGAACTCCTCATCCAGTTCGAAGGGATGGCCGATGAGATTCAGCAAATCCAGCCGCGTCCGCACGTAGCTGACCACCGCGTCCCGGTACGACTGCTGCGCGTTGATGTGGTCCAGCTGCGCCCGCTCCCACTCGATGTCGGTCGTCAGCCCCATCTCGTGCTGCCGCCGGGCCACGGCAAAGGCCGACTGGGCCAGCTCATAGTCAATGGCCGCCGACTCCAGCCGCCGCGCCGCGTCCATCAAGGAATGCCACGCGGACGTGACCTGATTGTAGAAATTGCGCTCGGCCTGCAGCGCGTTCAGCTCGGTGACGCGCCAGCTGTTTTCCGCCTTCTGCAGCTGCAGCGGCGCCGGGTCCTGCACTTTCAGCGCTTCCAGGTCCATCTGCGCGATGCGCAGGTTGGTGGCCCGCTCCCACACGGAGAAGTTGTGCTCCAGCGCGTAGGCCAGCGTCTCCTCCAAGGTCCAGTCGAACGGCACCGCTTCGGGCTCGTCCACCAGCACCAGCCGCACGCCGTCCGGCAGCCCCAGCCGCTGGCGCAGGGCCTGCTCGCGGTTGCGGTACGTGCGCTCGGCGGCTTCCGCGGACATGCGCGCGGACGCCACCCGGTTCTGCTCCCGCAGCTCGTCCTGGGGGTGGCGCTCGCCGATGGCCACCATCTGCCGCACCACTTCCAGCTCCCGCTCCGCGATGGCCGCCTGCCGGCGGGCCACCTCGGCCTGGGTCGCGGCCTGCTGCAAATCGAAATACTCCTGGACCACCGACATGACCAGCGACTTGCGGCTGGACAAGTAGTTGTTCTCCGCCCGGCGCTCCTGGAGCTGCCGCTGCAGCTCCTCGTAGGGGCTCACGGGACCGCCGGCGCGAGCGATCATGTTGTCGATGCGGGCGTTTTCCCAGTTGAGCCGGGCGATTTCATGCTCCACGTCGTACTCGAACGCGAGCCGCACCGCTTCCGCTAGGGTCAGCTCCAGCACCGGCCCCGGCTCGCCGCCGGCGCCTTCCTGCGCGGCCGCGGGGCCGGCGGGCCCCAGGAGCGCCAAGGCCCCCCCCCGGAGCCGGGCCCCCCCTGCCACGAGGCGGGGGGGGCGCCCCCCCGGCGCCCCGGGACGCGCCTCAGTACGACACCGCGGCGAGAGCGTCTCCA
>QGSR01000163.1 GCA_003387805.1 Bacillota bacterium
GGCGCGGGGGAGGGAGCGGCGAGGGACGTCGGGGAGGGCGTGCCCGACGTGGAGGCGGCGCTGCAGGGCGCCCGGGACATCGTCGCCGAGCTGCTGAGCGACCATCCGGCGCTGCGGGGGCGGCTGCGGGAGATGGTGGGCCGCACCGCCTCGCTGCGGACGACGCTGCTCGAAAGCGAGCGGGCGCCGCAGTACGAGGCGTATGCCGATTACGCCGAGCCCGTGCGGCGCATGCCGCCCCACCGGGTGCTGGCCGTCAACCGCGGCGAGCGGGAACAGGCGCTGAAAGTGACGCTGGAAGTGGACGAGGAGCGGCTGACGGCCGAGGTGGAGGCGGCCGCGCTGGCGATGGCCGATGCCGCGTCCGGCGGCGTTGCAGGGGCCGGCGCTCCGGGCCGCCGTGGAGCTTCGGCGCGCTCATCGCCGCGCCGGCCGCCGGCGGACGAGCACTTGCGCGCCGCGGCCCGGGACGCTTTCAAACGCCTCCTCGCGCCGTCCATCGAGCGGGAAATCCGGGCCGAGCTGACGGAAAAGGCCCAGGAGCAGGCGCTGAACGTGTTCCGGGAAAATCTGCGCTCGCTGCTGCTGCAGGCGCCGCTGCGGGGCCATGTGGTGATGGGTTTGGACCCGGCCTACCGCACGGGCGTCAAGGTGGCGGTGGTGGATCCCACGGGGCGGCTTTTGGCCACCGACGTCGTTTACCCGACGCCTCCCCACAACCGCGCCGAGGAGGCGACGGCCAGGCTGACGGCGCTGACCGACCAGTTCGGCGTCACCGCGGTGGCCATCGGCAACGGCACCGCGTCCCGGGAGACGGAGGCGTTCGTGGCCGCGTGGCTGAAGACGCTGCCGTCCGGGCGGCGGCCCGCGTACGCCATCGTGGACGAAGCCGGCGCGTCGGTGTATTCGGCGTCGGAGGCGGCGCGCCAGGAGTTTCCCGACCTGGACGTCAGCCAGCGCAGTGCGGTGTCCATCGCCCGCCGGCTGCAGGACCCTTTGGCGGAGCTGGTGAAGATTGAGCCGCGATCGCTGGGCGTCGGGCAGTACCAGCACGACGTGGATCCGAAGCGCCTGGAGGAGCAGCTGGCCGGCGTCGTGGAGGCCAGCGTCAACCAGGTGGGCGTGGACCTCAACACCGCGTCGGTGCAGCTGCTGTCGTACGTGGCGGGGCTGACGCCGCGGGTGGCGGAGAACATCGTGGCCCGGCGGGACGCGCAGGGGCCGTTCCGGAGCCGGCGCGAACTGCTGGCGGTGGAGCGGCTGGGGCCGCGGACGTTCGAGCAGTGCGCGGGCTTTTTGCTGATTCCCGATGCGCCCAATCCGCTGGACCGAACGCCCATCCATCCCGAGTCGTACCACGTGGCCGAGGGCCTGCTGGCCCGGCTGGGGCTGGCGTTGGACGACGTGGGCGATGGCGCGAAGGTGCGGGCGGCCCTGGCCGAAGCGGAGCGGGCCGGGATTGACCTGGAGCAGGCCGCGGCGGAGCTGGGCTGCGGGGTGCCGACGCTGCGGGACATCGTCGAGGCGCTGAAGCGGCCGGGCCGGGACCCGCGGGAAGACTTGCCGCCGCCCGCGCTGCGCTCCGACGTACTGAGCTTGGACGACTTGCGCGAAGGGATGGTTTTGACCGGCACCGTCCGCAACGTGGTGGATTTCGGGGCCTTCGTGGACATCGGCGTGGGCCAGGACGGCCTGGTCCACATTTCCGAGCTGTCGGACCGCTTCGTGAAACACCCGCTGGACGTGGTGGCCGTGGGCGACACCGTCAGCGTGCGGGTTCTGGGCGTCGACAAGCGACGGGGTCGCATTTCGCTGAGCATGAAAGGACTGGGCGCGGGGAGGGAACGTTCTCGGTGAGAACGGCGCAACGAGCCGTGGTCGACCGCATCGTCGACGGCAAGCATGTGGTGCTGCTGGTGGGTCCCGACGAGGTGGAACGCATCGTTGAGCGGTCGTTGCTTCCCGAAGACATCGCCGAGGGCACTTGGCTGAAGGTTGAGTTTGACGGCGACCAGCTGGTGTCGGCCGTCATCGACGAGGCCGCGACCGCCGAGGCCGCGCAGCGCGTGGCGGACAAGCTGGCTTTGCTGCGGCGGCGGGGCAGCCGGCTGCAGCGCATCGATTCCGCACCGGACCGGGATGCCCAGGGGGCCGGCGACGCAGGGGCCGGCAGCGGTTCATAAGCCGGCGCGCCGGCATGCCGTGGGCCGGGCATGCCGGCGCCAGCGCGTCACACCATTGCCGTGCTCGGGTACGCCGGCGTCGCCGCGTGACGGCACCGATGCATCGCGGCGTCGCGGCCTCGGGGCAGCCCGGGCCGCGGCGTCCGCCGGCGTCAAGGCCGTCCGTCGGGTTCGGACACGGGTTCCAGGCGCCCGCCCCGGGCCCGCAGTTCCTCCAGCTTGGCCGCGATGCGCGCCTGCGCTTCTTCGTCGGGCTCGGCCAGCGCGGCGACGGCGTCGCTGAACGGCACCACCACTTCGATTTCGTCGCTGCCCACCAGGAACACCGCATAGGCGCCGTCCTCCACCCGGTCGAGGCGCACGGGTCCGGGCCACCACGCCAGTGCCGCGAGGATCATAATGAACTTTATCGCGCGGAGGCGTGCCATCGAAAAGAGCCCCATGGCTGACCTTTCGAGCACGCCCTCCGCCGTTCCCTCATCGATAATTGCGTATTTGAAAGCGGCGGGGGGACGGGCGAAGACGGCTCAGGCGGTGACGTCCCGTGCAGAGGCTGCTTCGGCGCCGCCGTGCCGTGCGGAGGCTGCTCAGGCGCCGCCGTCCCGTGCGCAGGCCAATCAGGGCGCCGTGCGCCCGTAGGCCGTCGGCCCTCGGCCGTCAGGCCGGCGCCGGCTTTCGCTGCGTGATGACCTTGCGCTTCCAGTTGCCCGTGCGGTAGTACAGGTAGTTCAGCAGGAAGCCCAGCGTCGTGCTGCCGACGACGGCCCACCACACGCCGGCGGGACCCCAGCCCAGCGCCGTGGACAGCGCCCACGCCGCGGGCACCCGCACCAGCCAGAGCGTGAAGAAGCTGATAATCATGGAAGGCATCGTGTCGCCCGCGCCCCGCATGACGCCGGTGATGGTAAACATGAGCGCCAGCGGCACGTAGTTGAGGCCGACGATGCGCAAGTAGCGGGCGCCTTCCTCCAGCACCGACGCATCATCCGTAAAGAGACGGATGAGAATGGTTGGCGTCGTCAAGGCGATAATCGTGATGGCGCCCGTGATGGACGCGGTCAAAATGCTGCTGAAGCGGACAATGTCCCGCACCCGCTCCTGCTTGCCCGCGCCCAGGTTTTGCCCCACCAAGGCGCTGACCGCCAGGCCGATGGACATGGCCGGCATGAAGGCGAACTGGTCCAGGCGGCTGGCCGCGCCGAAGGCCGCCACGACAGTGGCGCCGAACGTGTTGACCAGCGTCGCGACGACGACCTGGCTGAACGAGACCACCACCGCCTGCAGCGCGGCCGGAATGCCGATGGTGAACAGCTTTTGCACCAGGTGGCCGATGAGGCGCCATTCCCTGGGGTCCCGCGAGATCAGATCCGTGTTCAGAACGATGTAGCGAATGGCCAGCACCGCCGTCAGCGTCTGGGCGATGAGCGTGGCCCAGGCCGCGCCGCGGATGCCCATGGCCGGAATCGGTCCCACGCCGATAATGAAAATCGGGTCCAAAATAATGTTCAGCACCGTAGCGTAGGCCAAGAACCGCAGCGGCGTCTGCGAGTCGCCCAGGCCCCGGAGCACCGAGCTCAGCACGTTGTAGAGGAACATGGGAATCAGTCCCAGGAAAATGATGCCCATGTACGCCGCGGCCGGCTCGAGAATCTCCGGCGGCGTCTGCATCAGCCGCAAAATGTCTTCCCGCAGTGCGACGCCGGCGACGGTGGAGACGGCGCCGAGGATAATGATGAGAATCAACGAGTTGGACACGGTGCGGCGCATCAGTTCTTCTTCCCGGGCGCCGCGGTACTGCGCGACCATGGTGGTGGTGGCCATGGTGAGGCCCATAATAAGCGCCACCATGGCAAACATGACGGGAAAGCTCACCGACACCGCGCCCAGCGCGGAGGCGCCGACGTAGCGCCCCACCCAGAAGCTGTCCACGGTGTTGTAGAGCGCCTGCAGCGCGTTGCCCACGAACATGGGCCAGGAGAAGGCTACGATGTGGTGCCAAATATTGCCAGTGGTGAAGTCGCGCATGCGCCGGGCCGAGTCGGCGGCCCGGGGGGCTTTGGCCGCGGCGCCTGTGGCGCCTGAGGCCCCCGTGGCTCCTGCGGCCTCAGCGGCTTTTGCAGCCCCTGCGGCTATCGCAGCCCCTGCGTCCCCTGCGGACGCTGCGGCGCCTGCGGCCCCTGCGGCCCCTGCGGGATTGGCCTGGCCCGCTTCATTTGGTTTGGTTTCGTCCGCGCCGGCACCCGGTCCGCCGGCGGGTATAGCAGTGTGCGATTCCGGAGCCTGGGCGCCGCTCCCGGCAGCAGCCTCATGCGCCGCGGCGGCGTCGGCCATCCGAGAATCCGGATCAAAATATGGTTTCGTCAAGGACGCAAGCTCCTTGTCATCGAAATGCTGTGGAGACCGTGTGCGTGCGCACGGCGCTGCGGCCGGGCGGGAACCGCGATCCTCGTGTCACGGGCACGGACGCTATAATATGTTATCATTTTGCCCGCCGTTGCGAAAGGGCGGCCCGTTTGCGAAGGGGCGGCCCGTTTGCGAAAGGGCGGCCCGTTTGCAAAAGGGCGGCCCGTCCGCTGCGCGGCCGCGTCGAGGAGGATGGAGCGCCATGGATTTGCTGCCGGGCCGGCTCGGCCGCCGCCGGATGGGCGGTGTTCCCTGGAGCCGCGCGATAATGTTCTTGCTGGCGGTGGCGCTGGCGGCGAGCGGCAGGCTAGCCGCCCTTCGGCCCGGGTCCGCCGGGACCGCCGCCCGG
>QGSR01000164.1 GCA_003387805.1 Bacillota bacterium
GCCGGTGCCGGGCGGCTGCGGGGCCGGCGGCGCCGCCCCGGCCGGGGCGGCCGGCGCCGGTGACGGGACCGCCGAAACGGGCTACGGTGCGGCTGAGACGGGCTACGGCCAGGCCGCCTCCGGCCTCGACGAGGCGGCGGCCGCGTCCGAGACGGCGGCCCCGGAACCCGGGGCGGCCGGCGGCGCGGAAGCTTTGGCCGACACGCCCGCGGGGCGGGTGCTGGAGCAGCTCATGAACTGGGTTTCCGAGACGCTGGAGTTCGCCCGGGTGCGGCGCGGCGCGTTCACCGTGGAGGAAGCCGTGCAGTCCATCGTCATCAGCGGCCCGGCGGCCGCCGTGCCGGGCATCGCGCCGCTCATCGAGCAGCGGGTCGGCATCCAGACTTCGCCGGCCATGCCCGTCATCGGCGACGGGTCCACGTCTTTGCCCGAGGATGCGGCCCCGGTGTACGCGCTGGCCGTGGCCATGGCGCACAGGGGGTTGACCGAACTGTGATGCGCTTCAACTTGCTGCCCGAACAAGACCGGGGCCGCAGCCAGGCCCGCCCCGACACGCTGCGCTTCGCCACCATCGGCGCGTGGGCGCTGACGGGGCTCGTGGTTCTGGGCACTCTGTTCCACTTCGGCTTGCTGCGGGAAGCCCGGGAGGAGGCCCGGCTGCTGCGGCCCAGGGTGGACGCGCTGCGCATGAGCCAGGCCGAGCTGGCGTCGCTGCGGCGGGCCAACGACGAGCTGGAGCAGGAGATCGCGTCGGTGCACAGCTCCGTCTACGCGGCGGAAAACGAGGCCGCGCTGGCGCTTTTGACGGACATCGCCGCATCGGTGCCGGAAAACTCCTGGCTTGAGAATTTGTACGTCGCGGCGGGTCAGGACGTGTTCGCCGACGGCTTCGCGGGCGACACGGGCGAGCTGTCGCGGCTGCTGCAGTCGCTGCGGCAGGCCCGGGGCGTGGCCGGCGTGGAGCTGACGGCCATGGGCCGGGTGTCCGACACGGACGGCCCGCGGCGGGAGTTTTCGTTCTGGCTGACGCTGGAGGAGGGACGGCCGTGAGACCGGTAGCGACGGCGACGGCGGCGGAACGCGAGCAGCCGCGGGGCTTTTTGAGCGGCCTGGCGCCCGAGGTGCGGCGCCAGGTGGTGATCGGGCTGGTGGTGCTGCACTACTTGCTGGTGATAGGCCTGGGCGGCTGGTACAACTTCGTTTTGTATTCGGATTTGACCGCGGCCCGGCAAGAAGTCGCGGGCTATCAAAGCGAGCTGGCCATGCAGCAGGTGGTGGCGGCGGAGCTGAACGCGGCCCGGGCCGCCCGGGAAGAGCTGGAAGCCCGGCGGCTGGAGGTTTACGGATTGCTTCCCGACGCGGTCGCGGTGCCCACGGTGGTGGGCCGGCTGGAAGCTTTGGCCGCGGGCGCCGGCGGACGGCTGGTGGACGTGCAGTACTCGCCGCCGGACTGGAACGGCGATCGCGGGCAAGTTTACATGAGCTTCGTTTTTGAAGGGGGTTTTGGGGCGCTTCAAAACTTCGTGGCATCCGTGAACGCTTCGGTGCCCAGCCTGCGCTGGGACGTGCTGGAGGTGGCCCCGGCGGACGCGGCCGGGCGGGAAATCGTGATGTACGCCGACATTCAGCTGGACGTGGTGGCTGAGCGGCCCGCGGGCGCCGCCCGGTGGGAGGACTACCCGGTGCAGGCGGTGGAGGCCGCGCCTTTGCCCAATCCTTTCGTGGTGCAAGTTCCCGTGCGCGTGCCGCTGCCGGAACTGGCGCTGCGCGGCGTCGTGCACCAAAACGGCCGCAGCGTGGCCTTGCTGTCGGTGGACGGCGAAACGCATTTTGTGGAAGTGGGACACTCGGTGGCGGGCTTGACGGTGGTCAACATCGCACCCGAGGCGGTGGTCGTGCGCAACGGCGACCGCACGGTGGAGGTGCGGTTGAATGATTAATATTGAACAAAAAGTCCTAGGAGGGGAACGTATGCGCTGGCTCCACGCATCAGCAGTGTTTGTGCTGCTCGTCGTGCTGGCGGCGCCGGGGGTTCCGGCGGCCGGCAACGCCATGACTTTCAAGGACGCGGACATTCATGACGTCCTGAACGTTCTGGCGGAGCTGGGAGGCGTCAACGTCGTCACGGATCCGCAAGTTCGGGGCACGGTTTCATTTTCCCTGCGAGACATGGATCCGCTTGAGGCTATTGACTTGATTGTGCGGACCAACGGCTACAGCTACCTTTGGGTGGACGACACCATCGTGGTCGGCCCCCAGCAGACGCTGAGCGAGCGGTTCGAGCCCACCCGGGCCGTGTTCTTCCCGCTGCGCTACGCGGATCCGGCGGCCGTCGCGCCCGCGCTTTCCTTGGTGGTGCAGCCGGCGACGGTGCAGGCGGACCCGACGTTCCGGGGCGTGCTGGTGCGGGGCACCGAGGAACAGCTGGCTTTGGCCAAGGCGTTCCTTGAGCAGCGCGACGTGCCGCGGCGGCTGTCTTTGGACTTCCAGGACGCGGACCTGGTGACGGTCTTCCACGCGCTGGCGCTGGAGGGCGGCTACAACTTGCTGCTGGAGACGCCCCTGGAGGGCAAGCTGACGATTTTGCTGCAAGGCATTGACGTGGACGAGGGCATCCGCCTGGCGGCGCAGCAGAGCGGCGTGCGCTACCGCATCGAGGGCAACAGCCTCATCGTGGGCATGGCGGGCGTGGCGGCGACGCGGCCGGTGACCGCGGCTCCGTCCGGCGGGGCCGCGGGCGGCACGGACGGGCCGGCGGCGGAGACTACCCAGGTGCGGGTGTTCACCCTGCACTACATCGAGCCCGCGCTGGCCCAGCGCATCGTGGCCATGGCGGCGCCGGCGGCCGCGGTGCAGAGCGAGCAGGTGGGCGGGTCGCTCCTGGTGCGGGGCACCGAGGCCGAGCTGGAAGCCGTCGCGACGCTGCTGGAGCGGTTTGACCTGCCGGCCGTGCGGGTGGACGGCATCGTCATCCGCGGCGACGAGCGCCTGGCCGTGGTGTCCGTGGCCGGCCGCAGCCACCTCGTCCGCGAAGGTGACGCCGCCGGCGATTTGGCCGTCGTCCGCATTTCGGACAAAGAAGTCACGTTCCGCACCGCCCGCGGCCACATGCTGCACGTGCCCATCGGGGGGAGCGAGTGACGGATGCATTCAACCAGAATCCTTAGGAGGAGAGCGCCCGTCCGCGCCGTCGCGCTGATGCTGGCGGTCTTTATGGGCCTGGGCTTTGTGTGGACGCCCGGGGCCGCGGCGCAGACGCCCAACTCGTGGGCCCGGGTGGATCTGGAGTTCGACGACGCGCCTCTGAGCCTGGTGTTCCAGAGCCTGGCCGACGTGGCGGGCCTGAACGTGCTGCTGGATCCCAGCGTGGAGGGGAAGGTATCCTTCACGCTGCGGGACGTCCCGGCTCGCGCGGCCATTGATTTGGTAGCTCGCCTGACGGGCTACCGCTACCACATCATCGGCAACACGCTGGTGGTGGGCACGGCGGAGCGGCTGCGCTCGGAGTTCCGGTCGCTGGACTACGAGCTGTTCACCCTGCGCCACGTGGAGCTGGCCACCGCGTCGGAGCTGATTGCCCGGCTGTTCCCGGACGTGGACATCATTCCCGATGCGCGGACCAACTCGCTCATCGTCCGGGGCGCGCGGGAGGACTTGCTGGGCGTCAGCGACTTCCTGGCCATCTATGACCGGAGCCACGATCGGGCGCTGGAGTTCCGCAACGCGGCGGTGGCCGACGTCTTGTGGGCGCTGGCCGGCCGGGCCGGCTGGAACCTGGTCATCGAGGGCGAGATTGAAGGCTCGCTGACCGCGAACCTGGAAGGCATGGACTACACGCAGGCCCTGGCCCTGGTCAGCGACGCCGCGTCGCTCAACTACCGGCTGGGCGACGGCGTGCTGTACGTGCGCCAGACCGCGCCGCCTCCGGAGCCGCAGCCGGTGCGCCGTGTGGCGGTGGTGCGGCTGGATCACGCGGACCCGGAGCGCACGAAGGAAATGCTGGCCGGGATGTATCCGGACATGCACTTTGACGTGGACACGCAGTCCCGCCGCCTCCTGATTGAGGGCGCGGACGCGCAGGTGGCGTCGGTGGAGCGCTTCGTGAAAGAGCTGGACGTGCCGCGGCGGCAGGTCATCGTGGAGGCGCGCCTGGAGGAAATCAACGTGGAGGCGCTGCACCTGCTGGGCATCGACTGGGGCGAAGGCCCCTGGGCGACCCTCAATTCCACCAGCCTGAATCCGCTGGTGCTGGCGCTGGACCCGGCCGCGCTGCGGGGGCAGCTGGAGGCGCTGCGCAGCAACGGCTTGACCACCATCTTGTCCAGCCCGAGAATCGCGGCCATCGAGGGTGAGCCCGCGACGATCCTGGTGGGCGACCGGATTCCGATCATCATGCAGATTTTCGAGGAAGACGGGCGCATTTCGGAAGTGCTGGAGTTCATCGAAGCCGGTATCAAGCTGGACATCACGGCGCTCATCGGCGACGATGACACCATCACCATGCGGATCGACACGGAAGTCAGCAGCATCACGGGCATGACGCCGCAAAACATCCCGCAGATCCGGACGCGGGAGATGAGCGCCATGGTGCGGGTGCGCGACGGCCAGTCGCTGGTCATCGGCGGCCTGATCACCGAGGACGAGCGGGAGGTCATGCGGGGCCTGCCGCTGCTGAGCGACCTGCCGGTGCTGGGGCGCCTGTTCGGCAGCAAGGAGACGGAGACGGTCCAGACCGAGATGGTCGTCTTCCTGATTCCGCACATCGTGTATGACGAGCCGGAGGCCGGCCGCCGCGGCGTGGACCTCGGCCAGGGTGCGGCCGGCGCGGCGGGCGGCACGGGTGCTGCGGCCGCGGGCGGCGCGGCTTCGGAACAGGGTTCGCCGGCCACGGCGGGCGCCAGCGGGGCCGCG
>QGSR01000165.1 GCA_003387805.1 Bacillota bacterium
CACGACGACAACGCAGAGGGCCACGAGCACGCCCATGACCATGACCATGACCGTGACCGTGACCACGGCCACACCCACACCCACGAAGAGGGCGATCCGCACTTTTGGCTGGACGTGGCCAACGCCATGCACTACGTGCGGCGCATCGAGCAGGCGCTGAGCCAGGCGGACCCGGCCAGAGCGGACTACTACCGGGCCCGGGCGGAGGCTTACCTGGCCGAGCTGGAGGAGCTGGACCGCTGGATCGTCTCCGAAATCCAGCGCATCCCGCCCGAGCGCCGGGTGCTGGTGACGTACCACGATGCGTACGGGTACATGGCCGACCGCTACGGCCTCGAGCTGGTGGGCTTCCTCGTCCGCAACCCGGACCGGGAGCCGGCGCCCCGGGAAATGGCGGCGCTGGTCGAGGCCATCCAGGAGCGGGGCGTGCCCACGGTGTTCGCCGAGCCGCAAGTCAACCCGCGCTTCATCGAAGCCCTGGCCCGTGAGGCCGGCGTGGGCGTGGGCATTTTGTACACCGACGCGTTGACGGACGAAGTGCCTACCTATATTGAAATGATGCGAACCAATGTCCGGGCGCTGGTCGACGGGCTGTCGCGATGAGCTCGTTCGGGACGCAGCCCGGCGCCCAACGGACAACCGGGGGCGGGTTCTCGCAAGGCGGGGCCCGGGAACACAACAGGTCCGGACAGCGAAAGAGGTGAGCGGCCGTGACCCCGTGCATCGAGGTCAAAGGCGTGACGGTCGCCTACGAGGATCGGCCGGTGCTGGAAGACATCAACTGGACGGTGCCGTGCGGCACGCTGGCGGCCGTCATCGGGCCCAACGGCGGCGGCAAGTCCACGCTGCTGCGGACGCTGGTGGGCCGCCTGAAGCCCATCCAAGGCCAAGTCCGCATCTTGGGGCAGGATCCGGTGCGGGTGCGGCGGCGCATCTCCTATTTGCCGCAGAATGAGGAAATCGAATGGCGGTTCCCGCTGCGGGCGGTGGACGTGGTCATGCAGGGCCAGCTGCCGCATACGCCTTGGTGGCTGCCCTTCGGCTGGCTGCGGGCGCGCCGGGCACCGGGCGAAATCCCGGGCGCCGGAGCGCCGACAGCCCGCAATGGCGCCGGTGACTGCGGAGACCGCCGTCCGGATGCACACGAGCCCGGGCACGGGCACGCGCATGGACACGCGCATCGATACGGGGACGCGCACCGGCACGGACACGCACACGGGCACGCGCACGCACACGGGCACGCGCACGGACACGGGCACGCGCACGGAAACGGACGCAGCCCGTTCGACATCGCCATGGAGGCGCTGCGGCGGGTGCGGCTGGAGGAGCACGCGCTCCGGCCCATCGGCGACCTGTCCGGCGGGCAGCGCCAGCGGGTGCTGCTGGCCCGGGCGCTGTCCCAGGACGCGCAGCTCATTTTGCTGGACGAGCCGGCCACCGCGCTGGACGCCACGGCCCAGCACGACCTTTTGGACATTCTCCAGGAGCTGCGGGCCGAAGGCCGCACGGTGGTCATGACGACCCACGACCTAAACTGCCTGACCGATTGCTTCGACACCGTCATCGGCATCCGGCGGCGCGTCGTCTTCTCCGGCACGCCCGAGGAAACGCTGGTGCCGGCCACGCTGACGGCCGTGTTCGGCCAGCACGTTCCGATCCTGACCGCTGAAGGCCGGGTGACTATCATTGGACATGATTGAGTTTTTGACCGAACCGTTTCAGTACGGCTTCATGGTGCGGGCCTTCGTGGGCGTGTCCCTCATCGCCGTGCTGTCGGGCGTCATCGGCACGTTCATCATGCTCAAGGGGCTGGCGTTCATCGGCGACGCCATCGCCCACGCGGCCTTCGGCGGCCTGGTGGCTGCGCTGCTGCTGGGCATTCCCTTGCACGTCGGCGCGCTGGCCTTCGGCCTTGGCACCGCCGGGCTGCTGACGGTGCTGGGCCGCAAGACGAGGCTGCGGGCCGACACGTCGCTGGCCATTTTGTTCACCGGCGCCTTCGCCCTGGGCGTGCTGGGCCTCTCGGTCCGGCCCAACTTCGCCGGCGACCTGTCCGCGCTGCTGGTGGGCTCGGTGCTGGCCATCGGCACGACGGACATCTACTGGATCCTGGGCGCTGCCGCCTTGACCGCCCTCATCATGGCTGCGGCGTACCGGCACTTGGTCTTCGTTTCGTTTGACCCCGTGGGCGCCGAGTCCGCGGGCCTGCCCGTGGCCGCGCTGCAGCTGCTGCTGTTGTCGCTGGTGGCGCTGACCGTCGTGGTGGCCCTGCAGGCCGTGGGCGCCATCTTGGTGGTAGCGCTGCTCATCACCCCGGCGGCGACGGCATCGCTGTACAGCCGGCGCATGGAACGCCTCATCGGTCTGGCGGTTCTGCTGGGCCTCACGGCCACGTGGATCGGCCTGTACACGTCGTACTATCTGTCGACGCCGCCCGGGGCCACCGTCGTCACGGTGGCGACGCTGCAGTTCGCACTGGGCCTGCTGCTGCGGCGGCGCCGGCCGAAAACCGCCGCAACGGCGGAAATGGAAGGGCCCGGCGTCCGACGCAGCGTCGCCTGACGACACGTCGGACCGCCGGGCCCCGGAGTCGCAGCGGCTGCGGCGGACGCCCTTGGCCAGGGCGTCGGCTTGGCCGCGCCATCGGCTTTGCCTTGACGTCGGCTTCGCCTCCGCGCCGGCCTGGCCTCGGCGCTGGCTTGGCCTCGGCGCTGTCTTCGGCTCGGCGCTGGCTTGGCCTCGGCGCTGGCTTGGCGTCGACGCCGGCTTCGGCTCGGCGCCGGCTTTGCCTCGGCACCGCCCTTGCCTTAGCGCCGGCTTTGCCTCGGCTTCAGCCTTGCCTTAGCGTCCGCTCCGCCCCACCATCAGCCTTCCTTCGCCGCCAGCGGCAGCCGCTCCAGCAGCTGCTCCACCGTCACGCCGCCCCGCTCCTCCAGCTCGTAGCGCACGCGCACGGCGGGCTTGTTCAGCTTCAAGAGCCGGCCCAAGTCGATGGGCGTGCCGATGACCACCACGTCGGCCGGCGTGGCGTTGATGGTGGCCTCCAGCTCCCGCATCTGCTCGGCGCCGTAGCCCATGGCCGGCAGCACCGCTCCCAGGTGGGAATACTTGGCGAACACGCCCTGCAAAGAACCGGCCGCGTACGGCCGCGGGTCCACCGGCGTCGCGCCCAGCTGCTCCGCCGCGATGGTGCCCGCGCCGAAGCCCATCTCGCCGTGGGTCAGCGTGGGCCCGTCCTCCACCACGATGACGGACTTGCCCCGGATGGCCTCGGGATCGTCCACCGTCACCGGCGAGGCGGCCTCAATGACCACGGCGCTGGGATTGGCCCGCGTCACCGTTTCCCGCACCGCCGCGACCTGCTCGGGCGGCGCGGTGTCCACCTTGTTGATGATGACCGCATCGGCCGAGCGCAAATTCGTCTCGCCCGGATGGTACGACGTCTCGTGGCCCGCCCGGTGCGGGTCCGCGACGGTAATGTGCAAATCCGGCACGTAGAACGGGAAGTCGTTGTTGCCGCCGTCCCACAGCACCACGTCGGCCTCGGCCTGGGCCTGCTCCAAGATGGCGGCGTAGTCCACGCCGGCGTACACCACGTTGCCCCGCTCGATGTGCGGCTCGTACTCTTCCCGCTCCTCGATGGTGCACTGGTGGCGCTCCAGATCCTCCGCCGTGGCGAACCGCTGGACCGCCTGCTGGACCAGGTTGCCGTAGGGCATGGGATGGCGCACGACCACCACCCGCAGCCCGCGGGCCGTCAATATCTCGGCCACCCGCCGGGTGGTCTGGCTCTTGCCCGCGCCGGTGCGCACCGCGGTCACCGCCACCACGGGCACCTTCGCCTTCAGCATGGTGGAGCGCGGCCCCAGCAGCCGGAAGTCCGCGCCCGCGGCCATGGCCACCGACGCCCGGTTCATGACGTACTGATGCGAGACGTCCGAGTACGCGAACACGACCTCGTCCACGTTTTCCCGCCGCACCAGGCCGGCCAGCTCCTCCTCGGGCACGATGGGAATGCCCTCGGGGTACAGCTCCCCCGCCAGCTCCGGCGGATACATGCGGCCTTCAATGTTCGGAATCTGCGTGGCGGTAAACGCCACCACCCGGTACGCCGGGTTGTCCCGGTACACGACGTTGAAATTGTGGAAGTCCCGGCCGGCCGCCCCCATAATGACGACCCGCACCGGACGGCCGGCGCCCCGCGCCGTGCTCTGCCCGGCTCCCATGCCCTGCCCGGCGCCACCGGGCGCGACATTATTTGTCATCTTGCCATCGTCTCCGTTCTTGAAGGATGAAACACAAACTGCAAACCGCCCGGCCCGGACCGCCGCGCCTCACTCCTGGGTCGTCAGCCGCAGCCCCACGATCCCTACTAAGATCAGCGCGACGAACAGCAGCCGCAGCGGATCCCGCGACTCGCCCAGGAAGAAGATGCCTACCAGCACCGAACCCACGGCGCCGATGCCCGTCCAGGCGCCGTACGCCGTGCCCAGCGGCAAAAACCGCATGGAGAAGCTGAGGAGCCCGAAGCTGACGAGCATCAGCACGATGGTGGCCACGCTGGGCCAAAACCGGGTGAACCCTTCGGACAGTTTCATCGCGGTCGCCCACCCGACTTCGAACAGTCCTGCGATGACCAGCGCCACCCAAGCCAATGCGTCGTTCTCCTTTCAGGACCCGCCCGGGTCTTGCAAAACGGCTGCTCGCTTAATTTTAGCGCAAATGTTGGATGTCGAGTAGGCGGCCGGCAAATTTTTGCATGCGCTGGCGAAGACGCTTCCGAAGCCCTTTGCCGGCGCGGGCCGCGAGCAGCCCCGGAGGCGTGCGGGCAGCGGCGGAGGCCTGCGGACAGCGCTGAAGGCCGGCGGGCGGCGCCAAAGAAATGCGGACAGCG
>QGSR01000166.1 GCA_003387805.1 Bacillota bacterium
GCCCAAGCGGCGCCGCAAGCGGCGCGTCAAGGTGTCCGAAGCGCGCCGGCTTCTGGCCCAGGAGGAGGCGCAGAAGCTCATCGACATGGACGAGGTCGCGGCGCAGGCGCTGAAGCGGGCCGAGGAGTCGGGCATCGTCTTCATCGACGAAATCGACAAAATCGCGTCCACCGGCGGAAAAGGCGGCGGGCCCGACGTCTCGCGCGAGGGCGTGCAGCGCGACATCCTGCCCATCGTCGAAGGCTCCGTGGTCATGACGAAATACGGGCCCGTGCGCACCGACCATATCTTGTTCATCGCCGCCGGGGCGTTTCACATGGCCAAGCCGTCGGACCTCATTCCCGAGCTCCAGGGCCGGCTGCCCATCCGCGTGGAGCTGGACTCGCTCAGCCGCGACGATTTCCGCCGCATTTTGACGGAGCCGGAAAACGCCCTCCTCAAGCAGTACGCCGCGCTGATGGCCACGGAAGGCGTGACCCTGGAGTTCACCAACGACGCGGTGGACGCCATCGCGGAGATGGCCGAGCGGGTCAACGCGTCCACCGAGAACATCGGTGCGCGGCGCCTCCACACCATCCTCGAGCGGGTGCTGGAAGAGGTTTCTTTCGACGCCCCCGAGCTGTCGGGCGGCAAAGTGGTGGTGGACGCCGCGTTCGTGCGCGAGCGCCTGGCCGGCGTGACGGACGACCGGGACTTGAGTCGGTACGTCTTGTGACTTTTTTCCCGGTCCCGCATTTGGGCCCTTGTCTCTTATGACTTTATGTCTAGTACGGCAGGATCATATAGGGTGTTGTCGAAATCTTTTCGGTAACGTCGATGGAGAAATTTGCCTGTCCGCCGGCGCCCGTGCAGGCGCCGCGCCGACGGAAGGAGTGCTCGCGATGGCGGGAGTGCGAGGCTTCATCGCCATGGAGAGCGTGCTGGGACGGGCGATGGACGCGGCCGTCCTGCGGCAGCAGGTGGCGGCGGACAACATCGCCAACGTCAACACCCCGGGCTTTCGCCGGCGCCTGGTGCGCTTCGAGGACGAGCTGGCCCGGGCCGTGCGGGGGCGGGGCGTGACGGGAGTCCTGACGAACCCGCGCCACATTCCCGTGGGCACCGCGCCGGTCAGCCGCGTGCGGCCGCGGGTCGTGCGCGACGACACCAGCGTGATGCGCAACGACGGCAACAACGTGGACATTGACCGAGAGATGGCCATCAACGCCGCGGCCGAGCTGCACTACGCCGCGCTGACGCAGGTGACGTCGGCCCGCTACCGGATGCTGCGGTCGGCCATTACGCAAGGAGGCAGGTGATCAGCGTGCTTCGTTCGTTCGCGATCAGCGCTTCCGGCATGACGGCCGAGCGTTTGCGCATGGACACCATCGCCAACAATTTGGCCAACGCCAACACGACCCGCACCGCGGACGGAGGGCCTTACCGGCGGCAGATTCCGGTCTTCGCGGCGCGGGAGGCCGCGCGGCCCGCGTCCGGACGCCGCGCTTCCGCCTTTACGGGCATGGGCGTGCGTGTGGTCGGCATCGCCCACGATCCCGGACCCCCTCGGCTCGTCTACGACCCGGAACACCCGGACGCCGATGAAAACGGCTACGTGCACATGCCCAACGTGGACGTCGTCCGGGAGATGGTAGACCTCATTTCAGCCAGCCGCGCCTACGAGGCCAACATCACTTCGTTCAACACCGCCAAAGCCATGGCGATGAGGGCTTTGGACATCGGTCGCGCCTGATCCGCCTTCGGGCGGCGGTACGAGGTGACATGACGGTGGGGTGGGGACAAGCCGGTGTTCGATTAGGACACTGAAGGAGTGGTGTTTGTGCGTGTTGACGGATTCGGCGTCGGCCCCCGGCTCCTCACCGAACGGGCCTCTTCCCGGCCGGCGCAGGGAACGGATTTCGGCGAGCTTCTGGCCAAGGGTCTGGAGCAGGTCCACGCGCTGCAGGCCGAGGCCGACGCGGCGGTGCTGCAGCTGGCCTTGGGAGAAACGGACAACCTGCACCAAGTCATGACCGCGGTGGAGCGGGCGTCGCTGGCCCTGGAGCTGACCATTGCCATTCGCAACAAGCTGGTGGACGCGTACCACGAGCTGATGCGGATGCAGGTGTAGCCGAAGGCGTGATGGCGTCATGAGCGAGCTGTGGAATCGCCTTCGTGCCCAGGTCGCGGAGATTTGGGCGGGCATGAGCGTCGGGCGGCGGGTTGCAGCCGGGGTCATTTTAGGTCTTGTTATTATCGGATTGGCCGCCGTCGTCTGGCGGGCGGCCAACCCTCCGTACGCCACGCTTTTTTCCCGCTTGAGTTCGGACGATGCCGGCGAGATCGTCGCCGTGCTGCGCGAAAACGGAGTTCCGTACCGGCTCGCGGACAACGGCGCGACGATTCTCGTTCCTGACGACCGCGTGTACGAGACGCGCCTGTCGCTGGCGGCCCAGGGACTGCCGCGCGGCGGCGTCGTCGGCTTTGAGGTGTTCCTGGAGTCCGCGCTGGGCGCGACGGACTTTGACCGCCAAGTGCGCTACAACATGGCTCTGCAGGGCGAGCTGACGCGCACCATCCGGGAGATTACGGGCGTGCTGGATGCGCGGGTGCACATCGTCATGCCCGAGCGGAGGCTGTTCGCCCGGGACGAGCGCCCCGCCACGGCGTCGGTGTTTCTGCACCTGCGGCCGGGTTTTCAGCTGAGCGCGAGCCAGGTGCGGGGCATCGCCCATCTCATCGCGCGCAGCGTGGAAGGTTTGCAGCCGGAAAACATTACCATTGTCGACAACCGGGGACAAGTGCTGTCGGACATGCTGCGCAGCGATTCCATCGGCTTGGTGGACGGCGCGGGGCTCGCGACGCGGCTGGAGCTGCAGCGCGCCTACGAGCGGGAGCTGGAGCTGCGGGCCCAGTCCATGCTGGAGACGGTGTACGGGCCCGGGCGCGCCATCGTGCGGGTCAACGCCGAGCTCAACTTCGACCTGGAGGAAGAGCGGCAGGACTTGTTCGAGCCGGTGGTGCGCAACGAGGGCGTCGTGCGCAGCAGCCAGATTTTTGAAGAGGAAGGCCGGGGCGCCGGCGCCGCCGCGGGCGGCATCACCGGCGTCGACGCCAACGTGCCCGGTTTCGTGGCGGACGCAGACGCCGGCGGCAGCTTTTCCCGCCGGGAAGAAATTTTGAACTTCGAGCTCAACCGCATCGAGCGGGTGCGGGTGCAGGCGCCGGGCCGCATCCAGCGCCTGTCGGTGGGCGTCTGGCTGGACGCGCAGCTGGAGCCGGCCGAGCAGGAGCGGGTGCGGGAGCTGGTCTCCGCGGCCCTGGGCATCAACGAAGCCCGCGGGGACACGGTCATCGTGGACGGCACGCCCTTTGCCGTCTCGCCGGTGGCGGCCCTCATCGCGGACGCAGCCGAGCCGGCGCCCGCGCGCCCCGCCCGGGGGACGTGGGCGCGGGCGCGGGGCCGCTTTCCTTTGCGGTTTTTCTGCTCCTGCTGGTCCCGCGGGCGGGGCCGCGGCCGGGCGGTGGACGTGGTGGTGGACGACGAGCTGGTGGCCGTCACGCGCGAAGAAACGGAAGAAGAGCGCATGCGCAAGCACCTGCGGGAGCGGGCCGCGGACCTGGTGCGCAAGAACCCGCGGGAGGCGGCGCAGCTGGTGAAGGTTTGGCTGGCGGAGGGGTAGTGGGTTGGCGGTGGATGGCAGCAGGACCGGTAGGATGGAACTGACTGGACTGAAGAAGGCCGCGATTTTTCTCATCGCGGTGGGGCCCGAGCACGCGGCCCAGGTGTTCAAGCACCTGACCGAGCGCGAGATCGAGCGGCTGACGTACGAGATCGCCAACATGCCCCACGTCGAACCGGAAGTCATCCAGCAAGTGCTGGAAGAGTTCGACCAAATGGCCATCGCCCAGGAGTACATCAACATCGGCGGCATCGACTACGCCCGGGAGGTCCTGGAGAAGTCGGTGGGGCCCCAGCGGGCCGCCGAAATTATCGACCGCTTGTCGGAGACCATGCAGGCGCGGCCTTTCGATTTCGCGCGCAAGGCCGACGCCGGGCAGCTCTTGAACTTCATTCAAAACGAGCACCCGCAGACCATCAGCCTCATCATGGCCCACCTGCACCCAGACCAGGCGGGGGCCATCTTGTCTTCGCTGCCGCCGGACCGGCAGGTGGAGGTGGCCAAGCGCATGGCCACGCTGGACCGCACCGCGCCCGAGGTGCTGCGGGAAGTGGAGGCGACGCTGGAGAAGCGGCTGGCCTCCTTCGTGCGGGAAGAGTACACCACCATCGGCGGCATCGACGTGGCCGTGGAAGTGCTCAACCGGGTGGACCGGCAGACGGAGCGGACGATTATGGAGGCGCTGGAGGAGGAAGATCCGGATCTGGCCGAGGAAATCCGGCTGCGCATGTTCGTCTTCGAAGACATCGTCACGCTGGACGACCGCTCCATCCAGCGCGTCATCGCGGAAGTGGAAACGCCGCTTTGGGCCTTGGCGCTCAAGACAGCCAGCGAGCAGGTGGCGCAGCGCATTTTCCAAAACATGTCCAAGCGCGCCGCCGAAATGCTCCGGGAGGAAATCGAGTATCTGGGTCCCGTGCGGCTGCGCGACGTGGAGGACGCGCAGCAGCGCATCGTAGCCACCATCCGCCGGCTGGACGAGGCGGGCGAGATTATTATCGCCCGGGGCGGGGAGGACGACATCGTTGTCTAGCATCATCAAGGCGGCCCGCATCGTGGCCGCGCCGGGCCGGGCCGACGCGGCCGCCGGTCCGAGCGGGCCGTCCGCCTTGCCGGACGGCGGGGCCGCGGGCCGCCCGGCCCCGATCCGCGCGGGAAACGCGCCGCGTCGCGGCGGAGCCGCCCCCCCGGGCCGCCGGCCGGGGGGCCCC
>QGSR01000167.1 GCA_003387805.1 Bacillota bacterium
GCGAAAACGCGCCCATGCCCGCGGTGATGACGACCGTCTTGCTGTAGTGAACGCCCTTGGCGGTGCTCAGCTTCCACACGTCGCCTTCGCGCTGAAGTTCCTCGACTTCCTCGCCCAGCACCACGGTGGGGTTGAACTGGGTCGCCTGCTTGATCAGCTCCGCGACCAGGTCCTTGGCCAGGACGGCCTGGTGGCCGCCCACGTCGAAGATGTACTTCTCCGGGTACATGGCCATGGGCTGCCCGCCCAGCTGGGGCAGGGCTTCGATGATCTTGGTCTTCATGCCCCGCAGCCCCGCGTAAAAGGCGCCGAACAGGCCCACGGGGCCGCCGCCTACGATGGTGACGTCATATACTTCCACTGCGATGCCTCCCGTGCTCTTGCACCATAGTCCTTGTCTAGCGTAACGGATCGCGGTCCGCGGATCCACAATAACGTGACGAGACGCAAATTTTTCACCAAATTCCCGCCCCCGAAGGCGCCACGGGCCGAGATCAAGAAGCGGCGGCCCGACGGCGGCCGCCGCTGCAGCAGCGCTGTCCGGGGGCCGCCCGGCCGGCGTCCGCGCGCCGGCCTCCGGCGGGCCGTCAGCGGGCCACCGTCAGCTCGGGCAGAAAGTAGAGACACACTTTGCAGCGGTCGAACTCGTGGATGTCGAACTGCATGTCGTACACGTCGTGCAGCACGTCCTGGCGGATGATTTCCTCCACGGAGCCGTGGGCCACCACCCGGCCGTGCTTCATGGCCACGATGTCGTCGGAGTAGCTGGACGCGAAATTGATGTCGTGCAGCACCAGCACCACCGTCTTGCCCAGCTCGTCCACCAGCCGCCGCAGCACTTTCATAATCTGCACCGAGTGCTTCATGTCCAGGTTGTTCAGCGGCTCGTCCAGCAGCACGTACTCCGTGTCCTGCGCCACGACCATGGCGATAAAGGCCCGCTGGCGCTCGCCGCCGCTGAGCTCGTCCAGAAACTTGTGCTGAAGGTCGCCCAGGT
Organism: Bacillota bacterium; assembly: GCA_003387805.1. Classification (GTDB taxonomy): domain Bacteria; phylum Bacillota; class Limnochordia; order Limnochordales; family ZCTH02-B6; genus CALJUZ01. The sequence goes on from QGSR01000167.1 coordinate 998, forward strand.
TCATGTACTCGATGGCCTGATCCACGTGCTCCATGTCGGCTTTGGTGAGCCGCCCCTGGGAGTAGGGGAAGCGGCCGAAGCCGACCAGATCCCGCACCGTGAGCCGCAGGCTCAGGTGGTTGGTCTGCTTCAAGATGGCCACCTTCCGGGCCAGCTCCATGCTGTCCCACGACCTGACCGAGCGCCCTTCCACCAGCACGTCGCCCTGATCCATGGGCGCGAGCCGGCTCATGAGGGCCAGCAGCGTGCTCTTGCCGGCGCCGTTGGGCCCGATCAGCGACGTGATGCGGTTTTTCTTGATGGTGACGGTGACGTCGTCCACCGCCGTCGTCGGCCCGTACCGCTTCGAGACGTGAATGGCCTGAATCATTTCTGACTCTCCTTCAGCACGAGATATAGGAAGTACGCGCCGCCCGCCAGATTGACGATGACGCTGACCGGGAGCGAGAAGGCCAGCACCCGCTCCACCAGCAGCAAGCCGCCGCTCAGCATGCCGACGCCCGCCAGCACCGTGCCGGCCAAAAGCGTCGAGTGGCGGTAGTCGCCCAGAAACTGATGGGCGATGTTGACGGTCAAAAGCCCGAGAAACGTAATGGGCCCCACCAGCGCCGTGGCCACCGCGGTCAGCAAAATAACCGCGGTCCAAAGCCGCCGCACGATGCGGGGGTAGTCCACGCCCAGATTGACGGCGTGCTCCCGGCCCAGCGCCAGCACGTCCAGGTACTTCAGGCACGGCCGCACGTACAAAGCGACCAGCCCCACCGCGCCGGCGGCCAGCGCCAGCACGTGCAGCCGCACGTTGTTGAAGCTGGCGAAGGTGCGGCTTTGCGTGATGAGAAACTCGTTGGGATCGATGATCATCTGCAAAAACGACGCCAAACTTTGAAACAGCGTGCCGGCGATGAGGCCGATGAGCAAAATGAAGTACACGTTGTACTTGTCCGTGCGGAAGAGCCCTTGGTAGAGCGATCCCGCAAACAGCGTCAACAGCCCCGCCGACAGCACGAAATGCAGCAGCGCGTCGGTCCACGCGGCGCTGGCCGCGCCCAGCACGAACACCACCGCGGTCTGCATCAGCACGTACAGCGAATCTAGGCCGATGATGCCGGGCGTCAAAATGCGGTTGTGCGTCAGCGTCTGGAAGATGACGGTGGCGCCGCCGGTGGCCAGCGCCGTCAGCAGCACCGCGCCCATGACCGTCAGACGCCGGCTCAGGGCGAACTTCCAGTCGCCCTGGATGTTCAGCACCAAAAACAGCAGGATGAAAACCGCCGTCACGGCCGCGGCCGCCCAAAGCCGGCCCCGCACCGCCCGCGCCCGCACCGCGGCCGCCGCCGTCGCCGCCGTCGTCATGCCCCGACGCCTCCTCGCGCGCCCCGCGCGTTCCCGCGCAGCAGCAGGAACAGGAACACCGCGCTGCCGAGGACGCCCATGATGAGCCCCACCGACACCTCATACGGATGGATGATGATGCGGCCGATGACGTCGCAGCCCACCACCAGGGCCGCGCCCAGAAGGGCCGTGTGGGGCAGGTTCTTGCGCACGTTGTCGCCGCGGTAAATGGTCACGATGTTGGGCACCACCAGGCCCAAAAACGGCAGCGAGCCCACGGTGAGCACCACCGCCGACGACACCGCCGCCACGATGAAAAGGCCCACGTTGACGACGCGGCGGTAGTTGAGCCCCAGGTTGGCCGCGAAGGAGTCGCCCATGCCGGCGATGGTGAAGCGGTCCGCGTACACGTACGCGACGGCCATCAGCGGCACGCCGACGTAGAGCATCTCGTAGCGGCCTCGCAAAATCATGGAAAAATCACCGTGCAGCCACGTGGCCAGGCTTTGCAGAAGATCGAACCGGTACGCGACCGACGTGGTCACGGAGCTGACGATGTTGCCGAACATGAGCCCCACCAGCGGGATGAAGATGGTGTTCTTGATCTTGACCCGCTCCACGATGCGAATGAAGACGTACGTCCCCGCCAGCGCGAAGGCGAAGGCCACGGCCGTCTTCTGCAAAAGGCTCGCGCCGGGAAACACGATGAGCCCCGCCAGCACGCCCAGCCGGGCCGCGTCCATCGTCCCCGCGGTGGTGGGGGAGACGAACTTGTTGCGGGTCAGCTGCTGCATGATGGTGCCCGCGATGGCCAGCGACGCGCCGGCCATGACGGCGCTGAGCAGCCTGGGCACGCGGGTGATGGACAAAATTTGCTTCTGCAGCGGCGACAGATCAAAAATGTCCCGCGGCGAAATGCTGCTCACGCCTACGAAGAGCGAAATGAACGACAACGTCAGCAGGACGGCCGCAAGAGCCGTCAGCTGCACGGCGTTTCGCTTGTCCAGCGGCATGACCGACACTCGTCTGACACGCCCCATCTATGCGCATCCCCCGGCGGGCCGGCCCGCCGGGGGCGTAATAACGTGCGTCAGCGGCTCAACGCCTGCTCAATGTCGGCGATCATCATCGCCAGCGATTGCAGGCCGCCGCCCGACAAGTACCAGTAGCTCGGCTCGAGATACACGATGTGGCCGTTCCGGTACGCGCGGGTCAGCATGACCAGCTCGTTCTCCACCACCTGGCGGGCCGTCTGGCCGGCGCCGCCGGCCACCACCGCGTCACGGTCGATGACGAACAGGTAATCCGGATCCCGCACGACCACGTACTCCCAGGAGATGCTCTGCCCGTGGGTGGACGAGACGATGGTGTCGTCCACGGGCGTCACGCCGAACTCGTCGTGGATGAAGCCGTAGCGGGAGCCGGGGCCGTACGCGCTGGCCCGGCCGCCGGTGATCAGCAAAATCAGGGCGCTCTTGCCCTGGCTCAGGGAGCGCACCCGGGCGACGGCGGCGTCGATCTTGGCCAGCTCGGCCTCGACCTGGTCCTCCACGCCGAAAATCCGGCCCAGCGTGCGCATGTCCTTCTTGACGGAACCCAGGTAGTCGGCGAAGTCCGGACCGATGTAAATGGTGGGCGCCAGCTTGGCCAGTTCGTCGTAGTGGGCGGCCGTGCGGCTCGAGATGATGATCAGGTCCGGCTTCAGGGCGTTGACGGCTTCGTAGTCCGGCTCCTGCAGCGTGCCCACGTTGACGTACTTGTCGTCGCCGTACTTGGCCAGGTACGCGGGAATGTTGCTCTTGGGCAGCCCGACCACGTCAATGCCCAGCAGATCCAGCGAGTCCAGCACGCCGAAGTCGAAGACGACCACCCGCTGCGGGTGGACCGGCACCGCGGCGGTGCCCAGCTGATGGTGCACCTCGATGGTCTGCGCGTGGGCGCCGAAGCCGGCCGCGGCGACAAAGACAACGAGCGAGAAGGCAAACAGCAAGGACTTGTAGAACAATCCGTCGTGACGAGACCGCCGGGTGGCCGGCGCCGTCCTGTGCGACATTTCGAATCCCTCGCTTCGGGTTGGCAGGTTTTTAGGGCGCCCTAAATCTATGTCTAAGGTAACCCGGATAAGCGGTCTCGTCAATCTTTTTTTCGCCTTTCGGATGAATTTGGCCGCAATGGCATGAATTTCCGGGACCACCGCGCCGCGGGCGCGAAAACTTTTTCCGTTTGAGAATGCATATCGAAAAAGACGTCGAATTGTAACGGCAAGCGATGCCGGCGCACAAAGAGCCCTGGGGGCGACCGATGGTCGCGGGGAAGGGCGAATGAGATTGTATGCGGAGTGCCTTCGCGTGAGTTCGGCGCGAGGCGGGTACACGGGTCGGTACGGCTGCGCCGGGGTCATGCCGGAGCGGAGCGGCTGACGCCGGTGCCGGGCGTCATCGTCTCGACGGACCAGGCCGCGTGTGTTACCGACGCCGACGGCCGCTACAGCCTGCCCGTGGAGGCGACGGACCCCCTCGTCGAAACGGCGCCGCCGG
>QGSR01000168.1 GCA_003387805.1 Bacillota bacterium
CCCAGGGGCCCGCGCAGCTGTGACGCCACCGCCTCGCCCAGGGCCGGGCCCGGCGGCGCCCCCGCGCCCGGGGCGGAGGCGCCGGACACCCCCGCCGCGCCTGCGGCATACCCGGTTACGGCCCCGGAGCCGCTTTCACCCGGCGCGAACCCTTCCGCCCCGTCGCCCGCCGGACCGCCGGACGTGGTGCCTGTCCCCGTCCCGCCACCGGCAGGCTCGATGCGCGCGGCCGCTTCGCTGCGGGCCCCGGCCGGCCCGCCGCCGGCGTCCCGCCGGGCCGCGGGTTCAGCGGACGGCTCCGCGCCGGCGGACGGCCGCGCGTCGCCGGCTTCGTCGGTGCCCGTCGCATCCCGCCCGCTTCGGACCTGCGGCAGCTCCTCCCCGGCCGCCAAAGCCTGGCGCCCGTCCGGCCCGCCGGGCGGAGCGGGCTCCCCGTCCCCGGAACCTCCGGGTGCCCCAGCTTCGTCGGCGCCCGCTTCCTCCGGCTGGAGGGACGCCGCCGGCTCAAAGGCCGAAGACCAGGCCTTGGCGCCTGCATCGCCGGCGCCGCCGGCTCCGGGCGCTGCCGCAGGCCGCGGTGCAGCTCCGGACCCGGCGCCGGAGCCTGACGCTCCCGACGGTGCCGGGGCGTCCCGGCGCGCCGCGTCGGACGGCCCCCGCGCACCCGGCGGTTCGCCGGGGCCCGGCGCGACGGCGCGCGGCCTCTGCGCCGTGGGCGCGTCCGAGTCATCACCAACAAGCGCGGCCGGCTTCCCCGGAGCAGCGTCCGGCGCCGCGGGCCCGGGCGGGATCAGCCCGTCTTCGCCCGCCGGGGCGGCCGGCCGGTCTCCCGTCGCCGGCAGCGCCGCCTCCTGGCCCGCAAGGCGTCCTGAAGACGTTTCCGCGCCGTCGCCCGGGCCCTCCCGGGCCGCTGCCGAACTTTGGGCCGGGCGCCCCCCCGCCTCGTCCGCGGATGTGCCGGCTCCGCCGTCCAACCACTGGGCCCGCAGCACCTCGGCCCGCACGGGCCGCAGCGGCGCCGCGGCTTCCTGCTCGGCGGCCGGGCCCGGCTCCTCAGCCGCCTCCGCCGCGGACGCCAGCCCGCGTCCCCGGGCCCCCGCGCCCGCGGGCGCCGCCGGGTTCACGACCGAACCCGTTCCCCGGCCGGTCCGCCCGTCTGCCCGGCCCGCCGGGGAAACGGCTTCCTCAGGTCGCGTCGCGGCCGGCAGGCCGCCCGCGCCCCCGGGCGTGTTGACGGTTTGGGCGGGGCCGGCTGCCGTCCAGGCGGGCGGCGCACCCGCGCCGCGGCCCGCCCGCGCGCCCCCTCCGGCCGGCAGGTCCGCCGCCTCGGCGGACGCCGGCACCGGCAGCCCCGGGCCGTCGTCGAGGGACCCGTCAAGGAGCTCCGGTACGGTCCCCGCCGGATGGCCGGCCACGGCCGCTCCCGCCAACACGGATGCCGCGCCGGCCGCCGTCTCGTCCGCTTCTCCGTCGGGTTCCGGACCGTCGTCCTTCGTTTCGCCGCCCGGGCGCGCCGGCGGGAGGTCCGACGGCGTCCCGCCCAGCAGTGCCGCCAGCAGCGTGTGGAACGCCGATTCATCCGGCTTGGCGGCCGTGCCCCGGGCCGGCGCCGCGGCCTGGGGTTGCATCCCGCCCGCGGAGACGGGCGGCATCGTTCCCGCGTTCATTCAGCCCACTTCCCGTGGCGGCGAGGCCGCCATGGCCCCGCCCGAGTATGCATACCTACTGTAGTTCATCGTCGCGCTGCGCGGAAAACTTTAGGAAAAGCTGACGCCCACGGCCGGCGTCCGTGGGCGTCCGTCGGCGTCACAGGCCCAGCCGCCGCGACACCGAAGCGGCTTTGTCCGCCGGAAACGCGGCCAAAATGGCCGCCACGGTGCGCGGATCCATGTCCGCCAGCAGTACGGTGACTTCTTCGTCGCTCATGTCGGCCAGGATGCGGGCCGCCTCCTGGGGCCGCATCTCCTCGTACACTTCCCGCAGCCGCTGCAGCGCCTGGTGCTCGTCCTCCAGGCGCTCCACGGCGGCCCGGCGCGCCTCCAGCTCCCGTTCGCGGGCGTCGAGCCGGGCCCGCTCCGCGTCCAGCTCGTTTTGGGCGTTCCTGAGCTGACGCTGCTCCTCCGCCAGGCGCTCCGCCTCCGCGCGCAGCTCCAGTTCCCACCGGGCCAGGCGCGCCTGCTCGTCCTGCAGGACGCCCCACTCGGCCCGGCCCAGCCGGTACATCTCCACGTGGGGCGCCAGCACGGGCCACTGGGCCAGCCGCCGCGTCAGCGGATTGAACCAGTCCCACAGCCCCGTGACCTGCAAGACCGTAAACAGCACGCCGATGGAGATGAAAAACAGCATGACGACGCCGACGGTCTGGAAAAAGAGCGCGCCGTGGGACCGGCGGCGGGGCTGCGACGACCGTGCCTGCGCCGGACGCGCCTGCACCGGCGCCCCGGGCCGGCCGGCGGCCGGCCGCGCCGCCTGGCTTCTGGGACTCAGCCTACTCATCCGCATCACCCGTCCAAAGCCGCCGGCGCCTCTGGGCCGCGGCCTCGTCCAAAAGCGCCTGTTCCCGGCGCAGGCGCTCCCGCTCGTGCTCCCGCCGCTGCTTCTCGGCCAGGCGTTCCAGCACCCGGCGCTCTTTGTGCCGGACGATGAGCGCCTGCCGCTCCTCGTCCTCGATGCGTCGGGCCTCCGACAGCTCGTCGGCCAGCCTCCGCACCTGCCCGGAAAGGCGGGTGCGCCGGCGCCAGGCCAGCTCCAGCAGCCACGGATCCACGCCGGGCCGGGAGCCGTCCTCCTTTACCGCGGCGGCCCGCCGGCTGCGGGCCTCTTCCAGTTCCGCGTCCACGGCGTCGGCTTTCGCCCGCGCCGCGGCCAGCGCCCGCTGCTGCCGCTCCTCCTGCAGGACGCGCACGTCCAGCACTCTTTGCAGTGAAAAGCGAAACGACTTCATGCGAACAACTCCGTCAGGCGCCGCACCGTCTCGTCCATGGGCGCCCTTTCATCGATGGGCTGCCGCAAAAAGGCCCACACGTCGTCGATGCGCTCCAGCGCCTGGTCGATGCGGGGGTTGGAGCCCGGCACGTAGGCGCCGATGTTGACCAGGTCCTCGGCGTCGGCGTACGTAGCCAAGATGTCGCGCACCCGGGCCGCGGCCTCCTGCTGCTCCCGGCCGGCCAGATCCGGCATGAGGCGGCTGACGCTGGCCAGAATGTCGACGGCCGGGTACTGGCTGCGCTCGGCCAGCCGCCGCGACAGCACGATGTGGCCGTCCAGGATGCCGCGCACCGCGTCGGACACCGGCTCGGACAAATCGTCCCCTTCCACCAGCACGGTGTACAGCCCCGTGATGGTGCCCCGGGGCCCGGGCCCGCTGCGCTCCAGCAGCCGGGACAGCAGCGCGAACACCGACGGCGTGTACCCCCGGGTGGTGGGCGGCTCCCCGATGGCCAGGCCCACTTCGCGCTGCGCCATGGCCACCCGCGTCACCGAGTCCATCAGCAAGAGGACGTCTTTCCCCTGGTCGCGGAAGTGCTCCGCGATGGCCGTCACCAGCAGGGCCGCCTTCAGCCGCACCAAGGGCGGCTGATCGCCCGTGGCCACCACCACCACCGAACGGCGCAGCCCTTCCTCGCCCAAATCCCGCTCGATGAACTCCCGCACTTCCCGGCCCCGCTCGCCCACCAGGCCGATGCACGTCACGTCGGCTTCGGTATAGCGGGCCATCATGGCCAAGAGCTTGCTCTTGCCTACGCCGCTGCCGGCGAAAATGCCGAGGCGCTGCCCTTTGCCGCACGTCAGCAAGGCGTCAATGGCCCGCACGCCCAGGGACAAAGGCTCCGTAATGCGCCGCCGCTGGAGCGGACCGGGCGGACGGTTTTCCAGCGGCACCCGCTCGCCCACGATGGGCGGCCCGCCGTCGATGGGGCGGCCCAGGCCGTCCAGCACCCGGCCCAGAAGTTCGGGCCCTACCGCCACGTCCACGGGACGGCCGGCGGTCTCGATGCGGCTGCCCGGCCCGATGCCCGTGCCGTCGCCGAGAGGCATCATCAAGATCGCGTCGTCCTGAAAGCCCACCACTTCCGCCGGAATGGGCGGCCCGCCGTCCATGGGGAAAACCCGGCACAAGTCCCCCACGGTGCACAAAGGCCCCCGCCCCTCCACCGTCAGGCCGATGAGGCGGGTGACCACGCCCACCGACGGCGTGTCGTGCACGTCCGCCACCGTCCGCAGCAGCCGCTGCCGCGCGTCGGCCGGCGCCGCAGGGAGCCCTTCAGCCGCCACCGGTAATCACGCCAATCATGGCCTCGACGATGCGGCGCACCCGCGTTTCCACCGAGGCGTCGATGCCGCCCCGTTCCGTCTCCACATGACAGCCGCCGCGGGCCACCCGCTCGTCGGCCTCCCAGGACACGCCGGCCCGGCCGTCGGTGAGGGAAGCCAGCTGCCGGGCGTCCTGTTCCAAGACCGCCAGGTCCTCGGGGTGAAGCACGATCCTGATATTGGTCGCGCCCCCGGTGCGGGGCAGCGTCTCCCGCAAAAGGGTCCGCACGGTGTCGGGCCCCAGGGCGCTCTCCCGCCGCACGATGCGGGCCGCCACCGCCAGCGCCAGCTCCACGATGTCGTCCTCGTAGCGGGCGGCCAGCTCGTCCCGGACCCGGCCCACTTCGTTCACCACCGCGGCCAGCGCGTCCAGGCGCGCGGCGGCTTCGGCCCGTACCGCCTCCGCGCCGGCCCGGCGCCCTTCCGCCTGGCCGGCCTGATACCCTTCGCGACGGGCTTCCTCCAGCACCTCGGCCCGCTCGGCGTGGGCGGCCTCCACCACGGCCTCCGCCTCGGCCGCGGCGCGGGCCACCAGCT
>QGSR01000169.1 GCA_003387805.1 Bacillota bacterium
GGCGGCGAACGGATTGTCCGGCGGGATGGCGTACGGGGCCGGTTCGGAGGGCGTGCTCGTGCTTGAGCCCGTGCCCGGGCCCGGGTCCGTGGCCGCGTGCGGGCTCGTGCCTGCACCCGTGCCCGCGCCGCGCCCTTCCCGGCCGGCTGCGTCCACGTTCACGTCGATGCGCAAAATCTTGCCCAGCAGCGTGTTGACGTCCTGGGCGTTGCCCATGGGGCCGTGTCCCGGACCGTCGTCGTTGGCCCCGCCGCCGTCACCCACGGCGATGTACAGGTAACCGTCCGGGCCGAAGGCCAGCGCGCCGGCGTTGTGATTGGCCTGCGGCTGGTCGATTTCGAGGATGACCCGCTCGGAACCGTGGTCCGCCCGGTTTGGATTGTCGGCGGACACCGTGAACTCCGAGACCCGCGACGTGTGATCCCATCCCGCCGGCGCCTCGGCCCGGCGCGGCGCGCTGTAGTACACGTAGAACCGCCCGTTGTCGGCGAATTCCGGGTGAAACGCAAAACCGAGCAGCCCCCGCTCGTCGTAGGCCTCCCGCAGCCGCACCATCCGGTCCTGCACGTCGAGGAACGGTTCCGGCAGCACCCGCCCGTCCTGGTCGATGATATAAACGAGGCCGATGCGGTCCACGACGAAACGGCGGCCCGTGCCGTCGGGCGGCGACGTCAGATGCACCGGCGAGTTGAAGCCGTCGGCGATCAGCTCCAGGCCGATGCCGGCCATGCCGGCCTGCGACTCCGTGGACGGCAGCCCGACGAGCAATGCGGCGGCCAAGACCACGGCCACGGACATCCATCCCACGAATCTCGTCCTCGTCACGGCGGAGCCCTCCCCTGTCGTTTTTTCGACGCCCCCGGTCCGCACCATGCGCTGGCAGTGCGGACTGTTGTTATCGTTTCCCCCGGCAGCCCGCGGCTCCTGCCCGGTTTTGCGGCGGCGCCGGGCCTGTCCCTGGCGCGGCGGATCATCCGGTCCCGCGTCCGCGCCTGAGTCCGTGCATGAGCCACGCCGGGGGCCATGCCCGAATCCACGCGGGAGCCATGCCGGAGCCCATGCCTGCGCCCGTGCCTGGGCCCATGCCTAAGCTCGCCCATGAGTCCGTGCCCGAGCCATGCCGGGCGCAATGCCCGAATCCACTCCGGAGCCATGCCTGAGGCCGTGCCCGAGGCCACGCCTGAGTCCACACCGGGGGCAATGCCCGAGTCCACGCCTTCGCCGACAACTGAGCTCGTGCCTGCGGCGCGGGTCGCCGCGCGCTGCGCCGTCAGCACAAGCGTCCCACTGTGGGACGCTCAAACGCCGAAGCGCACCACTATGGGACGCTTCGCACCTGAAGCGTCCCATAGTGAGACGATTGGACGTGTTGTCAAAAGATGGAAGGCAACGCTCCGCGTTGCCCACATCCACAAATTGTAAAAGGCCAGGTAGACGACTTGCCAGATTTTGAAACTTGCGCCGACGCCACCGCTCCAGTAACCGCTTCGACCGTCGCCTGGCCAGAATCAGTGCTCCACAAGCCAAGCGTCCCACTATGGGACACTTGATCGCTGAAGCGTCCCACTATGGGACGCTTCGCACCGGAAGCGTCCCATAGTGAGACGATTGGACGTGTTGACAAAAGGTGGAAGGCGACGCTCCGCGTCGCCCGCATCCACAAATTGTAAAAGGCCAGGTAGACGCCTTGCTAGATTCTGGCTCCGCTGACGGCGCCCCCGCTAAGACAACCACTCCAGCCGCCGGCCTCCCAAAAACGGCTGCCCCCGAGACCAAGCGTCCCACTTTGGGTCACTTAAACGCGATAGCGTCCCACTATGGGACGCTCAACACGTTAAGCGTCCCATAGTGGGACGTTCAAGCGTAATGACTTAAGTTGACTCAAAATTACTCAAATGGAAGGCGACGCTCCGCGTCGTCCTCATCCACAAATTGTAAAACCCCAGCTAGACGACCTGTCAGATTTTGGCAGAGACGGCCTTTCCGGGCGCCGATCCTTGGACTCTGCCGCCACACAGTCAACATCGCCCCTCGGTCCGGCGCGCCGTCCCCCCTGCTGGGCGCCTACCCCGTCGAGGCGCCTCACCGAAAGTCCCCCGAGACCCGAGGCGCCACACACAGAGGTGCTCCACTCAGAGGGGCCTCAACCCCGAGGCGCCCCGCACAGGCGGGGCGCCTCGTCAGGCCGGCCGCGCCGGCCCGGCCGGCTAAACCCGAACGCCTTCAAACCCAGTTGCTGGTCGCAACACGCCTTCAAACCCAGCGGCTGGTCACAACTTTCCGCTCGGTGTAGAAGTTGATGGCGTCCTCGCCGTTGGCGTGCAGGTCGCCGTAGAACGAGCCGCGCCAGCCGGCGAAGGGGAAGACGGCCACCGGCGCCGGCACGCCGATGTTGACGCCCAGCATGCCGGCCTTGGCGTAGCGCCGGAACGCCCGGGCCGCCGCGCCGCTCCGGGTGAACAAGACGGCGCCGTTGCCGTACTGGGACCGGTTGATGAGCTCGATGCCTTCCTCGATAGTCTTCACCCGCACCGTGCTCAGCACCGGCCCGAAAATCTCCTCCCGGGCGATGCGCATGTCCGGATCCACGCCGGTGAAAATCGTCGGCCCGAGGAAAAAGCCCCGGTCCGGCAGCGACGCCTTGCGGCCGTCCACGATCAGCTCGGCGCCTTCCGACTGGCCGATTTCAATGTACGACTTCACCCGCTCCCGGTGCTCGTCCCGAATCAGCGGGCCCATCTCGACGCCCGGCTCGTCGCCCGGACCGATGCGCAGCCGCTCGGACCGCGCCACCAGCTTCTCCAGCAGCCGGTCGGCCACGTCGTCCTGCGCCACCAGCACGCTGCCCGCCATGCAGCGCTGCCCGGCGCTGCCGAAGGCCGAACCGACGATGGCCTCCACCGCGAAGTCCAAATCCGCGTCGGGCAGCACGATCATGTGGTTCTTCGCGCCGGCCAGCGCCTGCACCCGCTTGCCGTGGGCCGCCGCCGTGCGGTAAATGATCTCCGCCACCGCCGCAGAGCCGACGAACGACACGGCCTGCACGTCCCGGTGCGCCAGCAGCGCCTCCACCGTCTCCCGCCCGCCGTGCACCAGGTTGAGCACGCCCGGCGGCAAACCGGCCTCGGCCAGCAGCTCCGCCAGCCGCATGGACGTCAGCGGCGTGCGCTCCGAAGGCTTCAGCACAAACGTGTTGCCCGCCACAATGGCCAGCGGGAACATCCACATCGGAATCATGCCGGGGAAATTGTACGGCGTAATGCCGACGCACACGCCCAGCGGCTGCCGGTACATCTCCACGTCCACGCCGCGGCCCACCTGCTCCAGGGTCCGCCCCTGCAGCAGCGTCGGCGCGCCGGTGGCAAACTCCACCACCTCAATGCCCCGCACCAGCTCGGCCCGGGCTTCATCCAGCGTCTTGCCGTGCTCCTTCGTGATCAGCCGGGCCAGCTCTTCCTTGTGCTGCTCGAGGAGCTCCTTGTACTTGAACATGATTCGCGCCCGGTGGAACACGGACGTGTCCCGCCATTCCTCGTACACCGCTGCGGCCGCCTGCACCGCCCGGTCCACGTCCGACGCGTCCGAAAGCGGCACGGCGCCGATGACCTCCGCCGTGGCCGGATTGTACAACGGCAAGCTTCCCGAACCGGAAGCGTCCACCCATTCACCGCCGATGTAGTTGCGCAGCCGCTCCGTAGCGACCGCCTGCCCGCTCGACATGACTACCGCCTCCTTTGCTCAACCTTGGCGCCGCCCGTCACCGCGCCTCATGCCCCGCGCCGGGCAAGGCGTCAGGCGGCGTGCACGATATGCCGCCGGGCCATGCCTCAGGCGCCGTGCACGATATGCCGCCGGGCCATGCCTCAGGCGCCGTGCACGATTTCCAGCAGCCGGGCCGTCACCCGGGCCGGCGATTCGGCCTGGAACACATTGCGCCCGATGGCCACGCCCGCCGCGCCCTCGGCCACGGCCTGCGCCACCGTCTCGTACATGGCCTCCTCGCCCGTGACGTCGCCGCCCAAAATGACCACGGGCACGGGCAGCCGCGCCGTCAGTTCCCGGTATACGCCCGGCGCGTACGGCGCTTTCACGATGTCGGCCCCCAGCTCCGCCCCGATGCGGCAAATGTGCGGAATGAGCCCGGGATCGTGCCGCCGCTCCTTCGGGATGCTCAGGCCCCAGAGCACCGTTTCCACCATGACGGGCACGCCCAGCTTTTCGGCCTCCGCGATGACCCGGGCCACCCGGTGCAAATTCATGGCGTGCACGTGCAGGTCTTTGCGCCCGAAAATAAGCAGCACTTTCACGGCGTCGGCGCCCAGCGCCAGCGCCTCCTCCACCTGCGTCGCCAGCACGTGCTCCTCGCCCATGACTTCGCCGCCCGGCACCGAAGCCGTCATGCGGGAGTCCAGCGCCGCAATGAGCGCCGGCCCGCCCCGCCGGGCCAGCAGCGAAGCATACTGCTTCAGTGTCGCCGGCCGCACCAGCAGCCCGTCCGGCTCCGCCGCCACCAGCGACGTCAGCAGCCGCTCCATGTCCTCCAGGCCCTGAATCATGCCGTGATCCAAGGCGTGGTCAATCGCCACGATGACCGACCGACCCGAGCGCCGGTCGAACAAACGCCCTTGCCGAATGACTTTTCCGGGCGTCGACGGCTGCCGGCCCACGTACCCGGCCCGGCCGTTGGCTGCCAAACCTGCCACTCCTCTCCCCGTGCGGCCGCCGATGAATTCCGCACGCCGACCTTGCACCGGATGCTTCCAAACAGAATCGCCGCGCCGAAACCACGGCGGTTTCAGGACTCTGAACGCCTCTGCCAGGCGGCGCCCTCTCCGGTCCGCACCGCCCC
>QGSR01000170.1 GCA_003387805.1 Bacillota bacterium
GGGGCCGGGGCTTTTGGGCCGTGGGGGGCCTTTTTTCTCGGGGCCCCGCCGGACCGGCGCCGCCGCGGCATTCGCGACTCGTTGGTTTGGGCGGGGAACGACTGCCTGGCCACGGCCGGCTTCGACCGGGCCGAAGACTACTGGCCCCGCCGCTGGGCCGAGGCGTACGTGGCCTTTGCGGCCGGGGAGAAGCGGTCGTGGCTGGTGCAGCGCGGCATCAGGTTTTTCCCGGTGGTGGGCTGGGCGGAGCGGGGCGGCTGGTCCGCCGGAGGCCACGGCAACTCGGTGCCCCGCTTCCACATCACCTGGGGCACGGGGCCCGGCGTGCTGGAGCCCTTCGTGCGGCGGGTGCGGGAAGGTCAGGCCGCGGGGCGGGTGCAGCTCAAGTTCCGCCACCGGGTCACGGAGATTCTGGTCAAAAACGGCGCCGTAGAAGGCGTTGCCGGGGAAGTGCTGGCGCCGGATGCCGCGGAGCGGGGCCGGCCCAGCTCCCGCACGGTGACGGGCGACTTTTCGCTGCGGGCGCAGGCGGTGATCATCACGTCCGGCGGCATCGGCGCAAACTTTGATCTGGTCCGGGCCAACTGGCCCCGGCGGCTGGGCGCGCCGCCCCGGCGCATGGTGTCGGGCGTGCCCGACCACGTGGACGGCAGCATGCTGGCCGTGGCGGAGATGGCGGGCGCCCGCATCATCAACCGGGACCGGATGTGGCACTACACCGAAGGCATTCAAAACTGGAACCCCATTTGGACGCGCCACGGCATCCGCATTTTGCCCGGGCCCTCGTCGCTGTGGCTGGACGCGCTGGGCCGCCGCCTGCCGCCGCCCTTGATGCCGGGCTTCGACACCCTGGCCACGCTGGAGCACCTGCGGAAGACGGGATTTGACCACAGCTGGTTCGTGCTGACGCAAAAAATCATCGAAAAGGAGTTCGCGCTCTCCGGGTCCGAGCAAAATCCCGACCTGACCGGGCGCAGCTGGCGCCTGCTGCTGCAGCGGGTGCTGCCCGGCGCGCCGGCGCCGGTGGAGGCGTTCAAGCGGCGCGGCGCCGACTTCGTCGTGGCGGACAACCTGCGGGATTTGGTGGACAAGATGAACCGCCTGACCGAGGAACCTCTCCTGGACTACGCACAGGTCGAAAAGGAAGTCCGCCTGCGGGATCTGCAGCTGGCCAACAAGTTCGGCAAAGACGTGCAGGTGGCGTTCATCCACGGCCACCGCGCCTATCTGGGCGACAGGCTGGTGCGAGTGGCCAAGCCCCACCGGCTGCTGGATCCGAAGGCCGGCCCCCTCATCGCGGTGCGGCTGTGGACGCTGACCCGCAAGACCCTGGGCGGGCTGGAAACCGACCTGGAGGCCCGGGTGCTGCGGCCCGGCCGGGAGCCCCTGCCCGGACTGTACGCCGCGGGCGAGGTCGCGGGCTTCGGCGGGGGCGGCATGCACGGCTACCGGGCGCTGGAGGGGACGTTCCTGGGCGGCTGCATCTTCTCGGGCCGCACCGCGGGCCGCGCGGCCGCCGCGGCCACGGCTTAAGGCCCGCCGGTTGACGGCGCGGGCGGGGAAGCGCTATACTATGGGTGCCCTGCGGGATTAACTCAACTGGTAGAGTGCTTCCCTTACAAGGAAGAAGTTGGCGGTTCGAGTCCGTCATCCCGCACCAGCGAAAAGGGGCTCCGGGAGCTGGTTTCCGGAGCCCTCCACTTTTTCCTGGACGCCTGCGGACGTTTTGGTGCGGCCATCGGCGCGGCCAGCGGATTTCCGGGTTAGGCCGTCCTAACAGTTTCCCTCACAATCGACGAAATTCGGGTACCTGTGATACGGTGAACGTGGAGGAGAAGAGGGCCCGTGGGGCGCGGCTTTCGCCCCTCTCGGGCCGGTGAAATTCGGGCGGCCGGGGGACGGCGCTCGGGTCCTTGGTCGTTCCCGCCGCCTTTGGAGTGGATTTTATGGCCGATGCAGACACCAGGACCGAAGGCCTCGCCGCCGACGAGGCCGCGCGGGCGGCCGAGCGTTCCGCCGCGGCCCGGCGCCGCGACCCGCGGCCGACGCTGCGGGAGCTGTGGGAGCGGCACGCCCCGGCCGCGGCCGTGGCCGGCAACGTCCTCTTCATGATCGCGGCGGGCGTCGCCCGGGCGCGCGGCGTTTCCGACGGCGTGGTCATCGGGTTGTTCGCCCTGGCGTACGTGTCGGGCGGCGCGCTGAGCCTGGTCGAAGGTTTGCGGACGCTGCTGGGTCAGCGCCGCATCGACGTGGACCTGTTGATGGTCACCGCCGCGGTGGCGGCCGCGTCCATCGGGGAATGGTTCGAAGGCGGCATCCTTCTGTTTCTTTTCTCGCTCAGCAACGCGATGCAGCACTACGCCCTGGACCGCACCCGGCGGGCTATCACCGACTTGATGTCGGCCCGGCCCCGGGAGGCGCTGCGCAAGGACGCGGACGGCCGGCTGCGCACGGTGCCGGTGGAGGAGCTGGTGCCCGGCGACGTCATCGTCGTCCGGCCGGGCGAAATGGTGCCCATCGACGGCGTCATCGTCTCCGGCGCGTCGTACCTGGAGGAAGCTTCCATCACCGGCGAATCCATGCCGGTGGCCAAATCCGAAGGCGATGAAGTGTTCGGCGGCACCCTCAACGAGCACGGCGTGCTGGAAGTGCGGGTGACGAAGCTGGTGGAGGACACCGTCATCGAGAAAATCATCCGCATGGTGGAGGAGGCCCGCAGCGAGGAGGCGCCCACGCAGCGCCGCATCGAGCAAATCGAGCAGTACTACGCCGCGGGCGTCATCGCGATGACGGTGCTGGCCGCGGTCGTCCCCATCGCGCTGGGCGCGGACAAGTCCGAGGCCATCTACCGGGCCATCACGCTGATGGTTGTCGCGTCGCCGTGCGCGGTGGCCATGGCGGTGCCCGCGCCCGTCGTCGCGGCCATCGCCAACGGCGCGCGCAGCGGCGTCCTTTTCAAAGGCGGCGTGCACCTGGAAAACATGGCGGAAGTGACCACCATCGCGTTCGACAAGACCGGCACGCTCACCGAAGGGCGGCCGCGGGTTACCGATGTGGCGCCCGCGGCCGGCTTCAGCCGCGACGAGGCGCTGGCGCTGGCGGCCGCCGTCGAGAGCCGTTCGGAGCACCCGCTGGCCGCGGCGGTGCTGGCCGCGGCCCGGGAAGCCGGCGTCCCGCTAAGACAAGCGGGCGAGGCCCGCGCGATTCCTGGCAAAGGGATCGAGGCGTACGTCGACGGGCAGCCCGAAGCCGCGTGGATCGGCAACCGCCGGCTGCTGGGGGAGCGGACCGGCCAGCCGCCCGAGGATTTGCTGCGGGTGGCCGACGCGCTGGAGCAGGAGGGCAAAACCGTCATGTTCGTCGGCCGCGGCGCCACGCCCGTGGGCGTGCTGGCCGCCGTGGACGCGCTGCGTCCGGGCGTGGCGGACATGATCGCCGGCCTGCGCCGGCAGGGCATCCAGCGAGTGGTCATGCTGACCGGGGACAACCGCCGCGTGGCCGAAGCCATCGCCGCGCAGGCGGGCATCGATGAAGTGCACGCCGAGCTCCTGCCCGACGAAAAGGCCGAAATCGTCGCTCGCCTGCGGGAAGGCGGCGGGCCCATCGCCATGGTGGGCGACGGCGTCAACGACGCCCCGGCCCTCGCCCGGGCCACCGTGGGCGTGGCCATGGGCGCGGCGGGCACGGACGTGGCGCTGGAAACGGCCGATGTGGTGCTCATGACCAACGATTTCGCCAAGCTCAACCACGCCGTGGCCCTAAGCCGCCGGACGCGTTCCATCGTGTACCAAAACCTGGCCCTGGCGCTGGGCGTCATCGTCGTGCTGGTTCTGCTGGTGCTGACGCGGGGCCTCGTGCTGGCCGCCGGCGTGGTGGGCCACGAAGGAAGCACCGTGCTGGTGGTCTTCAACAGCCTGCGCCTGCTGCTGCGCCAGCATCGCAGCGCCTCCAGGCCGCCGCAGGCCGCGCCGGCCGGAAGCTGAGCCGTCTTGACGCGCGTCAATGCGTCGGTCCCGCCCCCCCTGTACGATGAAGCCAAGAGGAGGGACCGACGTGAGAAAAGAGACGATCCTGCTTGCCAACCTGAACTGCCCTTCGTGCGCTGCGGATCTGCAGAAGGCGGTGGCGGGGCTGAAAGGCGTCCGCAAAGCGGAAGTGGCCTTCGCGTCCGGCACGCTGGCGCTGGAGTACGATGCGGCCGTCGTCAGCCCGGAAGAGATTGAGCGCACCGTCGCGCGCTTTGGCGCGGCGGTGGCGGCACGGATGTAAGACGACTCGGCAGCGGCGGGCCCTCGGCGGCCCGCCGCCGGCGTACAGGGGGTGCCGGTGTTGGCTTGGTGGAACAATCATCGAAATCTTGTGAACTTAATCCTTCCCGCGGCGCTCATCGCGGCGGCGTGGGCCGCCCGCTGGAGCGGCGGCCCGGAGGCGGCTTTCGCCGTGCCCATGACCGCGGCCGCGGCGTACGCGGGGATTCCCGTGGTCAAAGAAGCGTGGGGGCGGCTTTTGCACAAACGGTTCAGCATTCCGCTGCTCATTACCGTGGCCTCGGCGGGCGCGCTGTGGATCGGCGAAGTGTGGGAAGCCGCTGCGGTGACGTTCTTGTACCGTTTCGGAGCATATCTGGAAAGCCTGACGTTGAACCGCACGCGCGCAGCGCTGCGGGAACTGCTGGACTTGAGGCCCATGACGGCCCTGGTCCGGCGCGGCGGCCACTGGCGGGAAATCCCCGCCGAGGACGTTGGCGTGGGCGGTATCATCTTTGTGCCGCCGGGCCGCCAAATGCCCCGGGCACGCACCGTCTTTCGCGCCCGGGCCCGGTTTGCCCAGTCCGCCCTGAGGGGGCGGG
>QGSR01000171.1 GCA_003387805.1 Bacillota bacterium
CCCGGGAGTGTTCCTGCAGGTGGAGCGGCAAGTCCCGGGGCTGGGCGCCGGCACCCGGGGACCGCGGGTCGTCGTCCTCTTCGCCGGCATCCGGGGCGGGGCGGGGCTTGCTGCCGGGCCGCGGACCGGTGTGCCGGTGCGGATCGACCTGCTCCTGCAGCGCCAGCACCGCGTCCAGCAGCTGCTCGACCCGGTCCCGGCCGTACTTCATTTCATAGCGGCGCAGCCGGGCCGCGTGGATGGCCATGGTCTCCAGCATCGAGCGGGACGTGCCGGCGAAGCGGTAGTTGTGCCGGAAGAAATCCGAGTGGGCCAGGACGTGGGCGGCGATGACCTTGTTTTGCAGCAGCGAGTTGGACTCCAGCAAAAACGCGTAGCACGGGTCGGAGTTGATGACCAGCTCGTAAATGCGGCTCAGGTTGTAGTCGTACTGCGTTTTCATGCGGTGAAAGGATTTGCCGAAGCTCCAGTGGCTGAAGCGGGCGGGCATGCCGTACGCGCCGAAGGTGTACAGCACGTCGGCCGGGCAGATCTCGTAGCGCATGGGAAAGCCGTCCAGGCCGAAGCGTTCGGCCTTTTCGTGAATCTCCTCCAGCGCCTCCGCCAAACGTCTCGTGTCCGTCCCGCCCACGGCCCTCGCCTCGCTTCCTAAGCGGTGCCGTCCGTTTACGCCCCGGGCCCGTGCCCGGCGCCGCGGAAAAAGCGGCGCAGCACGGGATACACGTCCCGCTTGTCGCGCACCACCGCGGTGATGAAACGCTGATCCTCAATCTGCCGCAACACCGACAAAAGCGTGCCGCCGTCGTGCCGGCGGCCGGCGGCCACTTCCGCGTAGCCCGCGGCCGCGCTGGCTTCCACCAGCTGCCGCATCAGCTCCAGGCTGCGCTGGTTGTCCGACGGGAAATTGTCGCCGTCGGAGAAGTGGAACGGGTACAAGTTGTAGTCGGAGGGCGCAAACCGCCGGCCGATGATGTCCAGCGCCAGCTCGTACACCGACGAGCAGCGGGTGCCGCCGCTTTCGCCTTTGGTGAAAAACTGCTCCTCCGTCACTTCCCGGGCCCGGGTGTCGTGGGCGAGAAACACGATGCGGACGTGGCGGTAGCGGGTGCGCAGAAAACGCACCATCCAGAAAAAGAAGCTGCGGGCCACGTACTTCTCGAACGTGCCCATGGATCCCGACGTGTCCATCATGGCCATGACGACCGCGTTGGCTTCCCGCCGCGGCTCTTCCTCCCACGTGCGGAAGCGCAGGTCTTCCTTGGCGATGACGGGGCGAAGACCGCGGCCGGCCAGGCGCGCCCGCTTGATGGCTTCCCGGAGCGTGCGGCGGCGGTCGATGTTGGACATGATGCCGTGGCGGCGCACGTCCCGGAACTCGTAGCCCTCCTGCGTCAGCTCGGGCTTCGTTTTCCGCTCCAGGTTCGGCAGGCCCAAGTCCGCGAAAATCAGCTCCGCCAGCTGGTCCACGGTGACCTCGGCTTCGTAGTAGTCGACGCCGGGCTCGTCGCCCGCCCGGCCGCCCTCGGTGCGGCCCGCGCCCCGGACCCGCCCGAGGACGTCGCCCACCCGGCTGCCGCCGTCGCCCTGGCCCACGTGGGCCGCTTCGCCGGGGTCGAAGCGAAACCGGTATTCCTCCAAAGAGCGGACGGGCACTTTGATGACGGTGTCGCCGTCGGACATGATGATGCTTTCCTCGGCCACCAGGTCGGCCAGATTTTCCCGGATGGCTTCCAGCACCTTCTCCCGGTGCCGCTCCTGGTCGATGTAGCCTTTGCGGTGCAGCGACCAGTCGTCGCGAGACACCACCAGGCCGGGCCGCCGGGTCATGGCCCCTCGCCTCCTTCCGCCGCCTTTCAGCGGTTGAGCAGGCTGCCGGCGTAGCGCAGCAGTTCGTTGGCGCAGATTTCGCAGTAGCCGTGTTCGTCCACCAGGCGCGCGATGACGTCGTTGAGCCGCTTCAGCTGGTCGGGATCGGGATTGGCGGCCGAGGTGGTGACCCGGATGACGTCTTTCATGTCGGCGAACAGCTTTTTCTCGATGGCTTCCTTCAGCCGCTCGTGGGAGTTGTAGTCGAACCGCCGGCCCCGCCGGGCGTAGCTGGAAATGCGGATGAGAATCTCTTCCCGAAACGCCTTCTTGGCGTTGTCCGACACGCCGATCTGCTCCTCGATGGAGCGCATCAGCTTTTCGTCCGGATCCAGCTCCTCGCCGGTCACCGGGTCTTTCACCCGCTGCCAGTGGCAGTACGCCTCCACGTTGTCCAGGTACTTGTCGAACAGCGCCCGGGCCGATTCCTCGAAGGAGTAGACGAAGGCCTTCTGCACTTCCGTCTTGGCCATCTCGTCGTACTCCTGCCGGGCGATGGCGATGAAGTTCAGGATCTTCTCCCGGTCTTCGTCGGTAAAGGACGGGTGCTGGTGGAGGCCCGAGCGCAGCGCCCGCAGCACGTCCAGAGGCCCGATGCAGTCGTGCTCCCGGGTGACCAGGGCGCTGGAGATGCGGTTGACGACGTAGCGCGGGTCGATGCCGCTCATGCCCTCGTCGGGAAACTCCCGCTTCAGCTCCTCCACGTCCTTCGGCTTGAAGTCGTCCACGTCTTCGCCGTCGTAAAGCTTCATCTTCTTGACCAGGTCCATGCCTTGCTTGGCCGACTCCTTCAGCCGGGACAAAATGCTGACCATGGCCGCGACGTGGAGCGCGTGGGGCGCGATGTGCACGCTGTGCAGCTCGCTTTGCTTGATGAGCTTTTCGTAGATGCGCACTTCGTCGCTGACCCGCAGGTTGTAGGGGATGGGCATGACGATGATGCGGGAGTGCAGCGCCTCGTTCTTCTTGTTGGCGATGAAATGGCGGTACTCTTCTTCGTTGGTGTGGGCGATGATGACTTCGTCCGCGGAGATGAGGGCGAAGCGGCCGGCCTTGAAGTTGCCTTCCTGGGACAGGCTGAGGAGGTGCCAGAGGAACTTTTCGTCCATCTTCAGCATCTCCTGCATCTCCAGGATGCCCCGGTTGGCGATGTTCAGCTCGCCGTCGAAGCGGTAGGCCCGCGGGTCCGATTCGGAGCCGTATTCGGTGATGGTGGAAAAGTCGATGCTGCCCGTGAGCTCGGAGATGTCCTGGCTCTTCGGATCCGAAGGCTGAAACGTGCCGATGCCCACCCGGTTCTCCTCGGACAAGGCGATGCGGTGGACCAGGACGTCCTCCACGATGCCGTTGTACTCCTCCCGCAGCATCACCCGGCAGGCGGGGCAGAGGCTGCCCTCGATGGGAATGCCCAGTTCCCGCTGGGCCTCCGGCCGCAGCTCGGGCGGGATCAGGTGCAGCGGCTCCTCGTGCATGGGACAGCCTTTGATGGCGTACACCGCGCCGGCTTCGGTGCGGGAGTATGCCTCCAGGCCCCGTTTCAGCAGCGTCACGATGGTGGACTTGCCGCCGCTGACGGGACCC
Source organism: Bacillota bacterium (assembly GCA_003387805.1). Lineage (GTDB taxonomy): Bacteria > Bacillota > Limnochordia > Limnochordales > ZCTH02-B6 > CALJUZ01. The sequence goes on from QGSR01000171.1 coordinate 3,448, forward strand.
ATGAGCAGCAAAATGCGCTTGCGCACGTCCAGCCGGCGGGCGGCGGAGTGGAAATACTCTTCGACCAGCCGCTCCAGGGCCTCGTCCAGCCCGAAGATGTCCTGCGCGAAAAAGCGGTACCGTTTGCGGCCGCCGGCTTCCTCCACGCCGTGGGACACGATCATGTCGTACACCCGGGCGTGGGCGTGGGCCGCGATGCGCGGGTTGGCCTTGACCAGCTCGTAATACTCGGCGAACGTGCCTTGCCAGGCCAGGTGCTCTTCCTGGCGCCGGTGCTCGCGCAGCCTCTCCAGCAAATCCACGGCGTTCCCTCCCGGGGGAAACACGATGGTCGGGATGCGGTTGCAAGGGAGCGCTCGAAGGGTGGGACGTCGGGAGCGACGACGGGCCCGCAGGGCGAGAGAGGGGCGGGTGCGTCGTTTTCTACATTGTATTAGCCTGCCGGGCGCGGATTCTACTGAAAAGGCGGGGCGGGGGACGGGCCGGGCCCTGGAAAATTCCGGAATCCCGTCGGCGGGCTCGCGCCGGGCGGCCCGCCGACGGCTAGAAGGACGTGAACAGACCGAAGGTGGTGGTTTTGTCCGATGCGGGCGCGCCCACGCCCAGCTGCCAGCGGAAGCCGCCCGCGTGGGGGATGCTTTGGAGAAACAGCGCGGGCTGCAGCCGGTTGTCTTCGTCCAGCGTCAGCTCCAGCGTGGCGTTGAAGGCGGCCCGCTCGCCGATAAGCTCGTAGTCGGCCCGCAGCGTGGGCAGCGCGGTCAAGGCCGTGGCCGACGCGGCCGTGACGGCCAGATGGGAGTAGGGCCCCGGGCGGATGCGGAAACCGCCGGCGAACAGGGGCTCCAGCTTGTCGTCGCGGTGCACCAGCCCCAGTTTGCCCAGGAGCCAGCCGCCCGCGGCCCGCACTTCGGCCCCCGAGCCCAGCAAAAGGACGTGGCCGTCGTCGTCCGTGCCGTAGCTCCGGCTCCACGCGAACTCTCGCAGCAGGTTCAGCTCCCGGTGGGGCTGCTGGCGCAGTTCGGCCGACAAGTGGCGGCGCAGCGACGCGCCTTCGGCCACCGCCAGCCGGCCCGGCTCGTCCCACGGCAGGGCCGGGAAGCCGCCGGTCACCGACTCGTAGGCGATGCGGCCGGTGATGTTGCCCAGCACCGCGTCGCCCTGCAGCGCGAAAGCCCGCCCGACGGGCCCGTCGCCGTCGCGCCGCACGCTCAGCCGTCCTTGCAGCTCGTAGTAGCCGGCAAACGAAATGGGCTGAAACCAGCTGCCCTCCAAGCCCAAATCCAGCACGGGGCGCTGGGTCTCCGGGCCGGCCGCGGCGGCCAAGTGCACGTTCCAGGCCGTGTCGGCCCAGCGCGCGTCCCAGCCCGCGCCCCAACGGTCCAAAGGCGGC
>QGSR01000172.1 GCA_003387805.1 Bacillota bacterium
CCATCCACCACGTGGGCGATGCCCAGGGCCGCGATGTCCTCGGGCTCTTTGCGGTCGATGCGCACGCCTTCGAACTCGATGGTGCCTTTTTCCGGCTGATCCGGGATGAGGCCGCTGATGGTGCGGAGCAGCGTGCTCTTGCCCGCGCCGTTGGAGCCCAGCACCACCGCAAACTGCCCTTCCTCGACGGTCAGCGACACGCCGTGCAGCACCGTCACCCGGCCGAAATACTGGCTTTCCACGTTACGCACCGCGAGCAGGGTCCATCGCCTCCTCGCCAAGGTACGCCTCGATGACTTTCGGATCTTTCTGCACGACGGCCGGCACGTCGTCGGCGATGACCCGGCCCCGGTCCAGCACCACGATGCGCTGGGAAATCTCCATCACCATGCGCAAATCGTCCCCCCCCAGCACCACGGCGATGCCCAGCTCCTCCTGCACGTCCCGGATGGTGAACACCAGGTCCGCCTTTTCCTCTTCGGTCATGCCGGCCGACGGCTCGTCCAGCAGCAGAAGGCGCGGCTCGGTGGCCAGCGCCCGGCCCACCTCCACCAGCTTCTGCATGCCATAGGGCAGCGATGCGACCCGCCGGTGCCGCACCGACTGCAGATCCAGCATATCCATAATTTCCTCCACCCGGCGGCGCTGCGCCACCTCGTTGCGCCACCACCGGCGGGTTGCGAAGGCCGCGTCGAAAAACCCGGCCCGCATGTGCAGGTGCCGCCCCAGCAGCAAGTTGTCCAACGTGGTCATGTGGCTGAACAGCTCAATGTTCTGGAACGTGCGGGCGATGCCCAGGGCGGCGATGCGGTCGGCCGTCAGGCCGTTGATGCGCCGGCCGCCGAAAAAGATGTCGCCCGCCGTGGGCCGGTACAAGCCCGTAATGCAGTTGAACAAGCTGGTCTTGCCGGCGCCGTTGGGCCCGATGACCGACATGAGCTCGCCGGGATGTACGGTCAGGTTCACGTCCGTCAAGGCCGCGATGCCGCCGAACTGAAGACTGACGTTCCGGACCTCCAGCAGCGGCCCGGCGCCTCCGTGGTTTTCCCGCATCACATCGCGCTCCGCCCCGTCGTTCAGTGGTGACGTCAAAGCCGCGGGGCGCGGCCGGTGCGGCGCGCCCCGTCGGCTTCACACAGGCCGGTTAGAACTCCACCGGGTACACGATCCAGTCGGTCAAAGGCTCCGGCTTGCCGTTGACCATCCGGGCCAGGAAGATGCGGTTGAGCCCTTGCCGCCGCCCGGGTCCGAACGAGATGCCGCGGAGCAGCTCGCCGTCCCAATCCTGAATGCTCTCCATAGCCGCCACGAAGCTCTCCTTGGTCACGTCCGGGCCGGCCCGGCGCAAGCCTTCCAGCAAAGGCTCCAGGAACGTGACCCCGGCCAGCGCGTTGAACGACATCTGGGCCAGATCCGGATTGCGCTCGAGAATAATCTCCAGCACCCGGGCCACCTTTTCGTCGTGGTCCGGATACGGGAAGTAGCTTGGCACGATGACGCCGTTCCACGCCTCGCCGGCCAGCGCGGCCATAATGGGATCGGCCAGCGTGAACGAGGACAGGATTTGCGGCTTCGGGTTCAGCTGCGCCAGGGCGGCCGCGGCCATCGCGCCGTGGGTGGGCGTGGCGTACAAAATGACCGCGTCGGCCTGCGCCTGGCCGATGAGCAGCGCCTGCACGCTCAGGTCCGCGTCGGTCAGCTCGTACGGCACCGCGGCCACCGGCTCCATGCCCATCTCGGCCAGCGCGTCAATGACGCCCCGGCGGCCGTTGTCGCCGTACTGGTCGTTCTGGTAAATGACGGCGATGCGCCGCAGGCCCAGCTCCTCCACCGCGTAGCGGGTGAGGACTTTCGCCTCCTGATAGTAGTTCGGGTACGTCACGAACAGGTACCTGATGTTGGGATTGCCGATCCACGGGTCCGACTCCACGGCCGGCGTCATCCAGACGACCTCGTTGCGGAAAATGTAGTCCCGGGTCGCCGCGGCGTTGGCCGAGCCGATCATCCCCACCAGGGCAAATACGCCCGTGCCTTCCACCAGGGCCCGCACGTTCTGCACCGCCCGCGGCGGCTGGTACGCGTCGTCCAGGATGACGAAGCGGATGGTGCGGCCGTGAATGCCGCCCTGCTCGTTGATGTACTGGATGTACGCTTCCGCCCCGCGCGCCGTGGCGCCCCAGGGAGCGGCCGGACCCGACAGCGGCGCGCTGGTGCCCAGGATGATCTCCGTCGGCGTAATGCCGCGCTCCTGGGCCGCGGCGGGCAGCGCCACGCCCAACGCCATCACCGTGACCAGCAACCAACCGACGTATGCGCGAACTTTCAATCGCACGGCTCTTACCCCCCTTGAAAATGTCCGCCCTTGCCTTCCGTCCTCGCCCTCTCCGCCCGTCGGGCCGCCGCGGCGGGCTGCACCGCCGGACCGCCGCGGCCTTCGGGCTGACTGTTCGTGACAATAACGAATTCTGTTCGCTTTTTCTCCTTCCTCCCCTCATCGGTCTCGCGCGGCCGGGCCTTCCGCCGCCGGCACCGGGCGTGCCCGGCGCCGTCAGACCCGCCGCTGGAACTTGCGGCCCAGAAGGCCTTCCGGCCGCACCAGCAGCACGGCGATAATCATGACGAACGCGACGGTCGACTTGAACGCGGTGGATACGTAGCCGCCGAACACATTCTCCACGACGCCCAAAATGACGCCGCCGATGATGACCCCCGGCAAGCTGTCCAGCCCGCCCAGCACCGCGGCCGCGAACCCCTTCAGAAACGGATCAAACATCATCGTGGGGCTGACGAACGTCACCGGCGCCAGCAGCAGGCCGCCGATGGCGCCCAGCACGGCGGAGACGCCCCAGGTGACGGCGTAGACCCGCCGCACGGGAATGCCCAGCACCCGGGCGGCCGCGTCGTTTTGGGACACGGCCCGCATGGCCAGGCCGAACTTGGTTTTTTGCACCAGCAGGTACAGCAGAAGCATGGTGATGACGGAGACGATGAAACTGCCGATGGTGAGCTGATCGATGCGCAGGCCGAACACGTCGTAAAACCGGAAGCGGGACAGCGGAAACGGCAGCGCCTTGGTGCCGGCGCCCCAGATGACCACCGCCGCGCCGCCCAGCACCAGCGCGAAGCCGGCCGTGGTGATGATCTGGCCCAGCAGCGTCGCTTCCTTCACCGGCCGGATGACGATGAAATAGAACAGCGATCCCAGCGCGAACGCGGCCAGCAGCGTCAGCGCCACCGACCCCGCGAACACAACGCCGGCCGATGTCAGCAGACTGTACGCGATCATAGTGGTCACCATGGCCAGGTCCCCGTGCGCGAAGTTGAGCACGCGGGACGTGCGGTACAACAGCACGATGCCCAAGCCGACCACCGCGTACAGGCTGCCGATGGACAGCCCGCTCAAAACCAGCTGCCAGAAGAACAAGCGTCATGCCTCCCCGGGCCGCGACGCGCATGCGCCCGCCCGCGCCGGGCGGCGCCGGCGGTCACATGGGCCACGTCTTCATCCACAGCTTGATCTTCAGCCAGCGCCCGTACAGCCCCATGGGCTCCAGCGCCATCACCAGGATGACGATGCCGCCGTAAATGACGGGCAGATACTCCTGGGCGTGGGACAAGCCGTACTGCAGCAGCGTCAGCAGCACCGCGCCGAACATCGCGCCCGGAATGGTGCCCAGGCCGCCCACCACCACCATGGCCAGGTAGTAGATGGACTCGTACAGGTTGAACATGGTCGGCTCCAGGTACTGCATGACGTACGCCAGGAGCGCCCCGGCCGCGCCGGCGTAAAACGCGCTGACCGCGAAGGCCAGCGTCTTGTAGTACTTGAGGTTGACACCCGTCACCTCGGCGGCGATGTCGCTGTCGCGGATCGCGATGAAGGCCCGCCCCACGTGGGAGCGGGTCAAGTTAAAGGCGACCAGGCTCATCCCGATGACGACGGTCCAAACCAGGTAGTACAGGCTGCGGTCGCTGCCCAGAACGAAGGACCCCAGCGCCGGCTGCGGCACGAACATGCCGATGCGGCCGCCGGACACCGCGGGCCAGTTGATGAGAATCTGCTGCACGGCCAAACCGAAGCCCAGGGTGACGATGGTCAAGTAGGGCCCTTCCAGGCGAATGGCCGGCAGCCCCACCAGCACGCCGAACACCGCCGCGGCCGCGCCGCCGATGAAGACGGCCATCCAAAACGGCCCGCCCAGGGCCGCGACGACGCCGCTGGCCTCCGTGGCGCGGATGAAGTGGGTGGCCGCGTACGCGCCGATGGCCACAAAACCCACGTGTCCCAGGGAAATCTGGCCGGTGTAGCCCACCAGCAGGTTGAGGCCGATGGCCACGATGACATTGATGCCCACGAAGTTGAGGATGTAAACGTAATAGCCGGGCAGAAGCCACGGCAGAGCCGCCAGAGCCCCCAACAGGAGCACCAGCCCGGTCCAGGCGGCCCCGCCCCGCACCAGCGCCATTTCTTCTTCGTATCTCTGAATCAGCTGCGTCATGGGCCATCCCCAATCCCGCCGAACGCGCGGCTCGACGGAATGGTCCTTTTCCACATGTCAAGTGCGTCTATTGGCCGTGTTTCGAGAATGCCCGTCATGGCGCGGCATTCTGACAACTTTGGATGATTTTGGGGCTTGAGACGCATACTTCCACGCGACGGCCCGGCTTCCTGCCGCGGATTTGTCCCGGGCCCGCCGGCGCGATCCGGCGGCCCCGGGACACGGCCGGTCCCGGGCCCGGACCTACCGGGCCAGCACCCGGGCCAGCTCGTACAAAGCCGGGACCGCGCATCTCACCCCGCCGGCCACCCCCGCCACCGGCGGCCCG